>NZ_JBHTSF010000005.1:0-153915 GCF_042795295.1 Streptomyces sp. NPDC056486 | reverse complement strand
CAGCGTCTGTTGTTTATAAGCCACTGGTGTTCACCCGCGGACCGCTGGCGCTGCCGGTGCAGTACACCCCCGTCCCCGCATCCCCCCGCGGGGGCCCCGCCCGACGGCGGCCCCCCGGAGCCGTTTCCGTGCGCCTTCTCAGTGCGCCACCGGCGTGAACTGCACCGGCAGCGACGTCAGACCGCGCATCCAGATGGACGGGCGCCAGGTCAGCTCATGGGGCTCCACCGCGAGGACGAGGTCGGGCAGCCGCTCCAGGAGCGTCTCGACCGCGGTCCTCGCGATGACGTCGGCGAGCAGCGGAGCCGGGTAGGGGCAGCGGTGCTCGCCGTGGCTGAAGGAGAGGTGCGCGGAGTTCTCCGGGCCGACATGCGACTCGGGCCAGATCTGCGGGTCCGTGTTGGCCGCGGCGAGGCCGAGCACCAGACAGTCGCCCGCCCGGATCTGCCGTCCGCCGAGCTGGGTGTCGCGCACCGCCCAGCGGCCGATGAAGTTCTGCGTCGGGGTGTCGAGCCACAGCACCTCGTTGAGTGCCTCGCCCACGCTCAGCCGCCCACCGGACACGTTCAGCGCGAACCGCTCGTCGGTCAGCATCAGCCGCAGCGTGTTGCAGATCCAGTTGGCCGTCGGCTGCTGCGCCGCCGCGATGACGGAGATCAGGTCCTGGACGATCTCCTCGTCGGTGAGTCCCGCCGAGTGCTGCAGCATCCGCGACGTGACGTCCGCGCCGGGCTTGTCGCGCTTCTCCTTGACCAGGAGCTGGATGCGCTCCGCGACGCGCGTGTAGGCCGCCACGGGGTCATCGCCCTCATGCGCGTCGAGCGAGATCCGCAGGTCGTCGACGAGCTGCTGCGTGTCCGTGCTCGCGTCCGGCATGCCGCACATCTGCACCGCTGCGATCATGGGCAACGCGTGTGCGTACGCGCTCATCAGCTCCGCCTGGCCGCTGCCGGCGAACGAGGCGATGAGCCGGTCGGCGATCCGGGCGCTGTCCCGGGCGAGTTCGAACTGGTCGACCCCCTCCAGGGCCTCCGTGATCACCCCGGCCCGCCGCTGGTGCTCCTCGCCCTCGGTGAACAGGACCGACGGCTGGTAGCCGACGAAGGGGAGCAGCGGCCAGTCGGCGGGAATGTGCTCCCACTGGTTCCAGCGGCGCGAGTCACGGGCGAACAGCTCGTCGTGGCCCGTCACATAGCTGACCTCGGAGTAGCCGAGTACGAGCCAGGCGGGCACGTCCCCGTCGAGGAGTACCGGCGCGACCGCGCCGTGCTCCTTGCGGAGGCTGCGGTAGAGCTGCGAGGGCGTCTGCTGATACTCGAGGCCGCCCAGGCGTACCGAGTTCGAGCCCGTACCTGTACCCGCACCCGCGCCCGTGTGGGCGGGGCATCCCGGCGGGGCGCTCTGCTCGAAAGGGGAACCGGTCGGCTCGGTCACGGTGTCATCTCCTGGGCCATGGCCAGTGCGTACAGGTGGTCCACGAGGGTGATCAGGACATCCTTGCCCGACGACCTCACCCGTGCGTCGCAGTCGATCAGGGGCACGTGGTCGGGCAGCGCGAGGGCCTGGCGGATCTCTTCGAGGGAGTGCGAAGCGCCGTCGTCGTCGAACCGGTTGACGGCCACCACGAACGGCGTCTTGTGGTGCTCGAGGCGGTCGATGGCGTACCAGGAATCGTCCATCCGCCGCGTGTCGACCAGGACGACCGCGCCGAGCGTGCCGGAGAAGAGCCGGTCCCACAGGAACCAGAAGCGCTCCTGCCCGGGTGCGCCGAACAGATAGAGCACCACACGTTCGTTGAGGCTGATCCGGCCGAAGTCGAACGCCACCGTCGTCGTGGTCTTGGCGGCCACGTCGGACGTCTCGTCGACGCCTATACCGGCCTGCGTCATCACCTCTTCGGTGTTCAGCGGACGGATCTCGCTGACCGACCGGACCAGCGTGGTCTTGCCGACCCCGAAGCCGCCGACGACGACTATTTTCAGGCCGGTCTCGGCAGTATCGGACAGGGGCGTACGGGAGGGCAGCTCAGATGTTGCGGAGCCCATGGAGCACCTCCTTGAGAAGGGCGGAATCGGGGATCGAGGCGGCCGAACCGGCCGCGCGGGGATGGCGGGCGGTGATCCGGCTCATGGCGAGCAGATCACCCAGCAGGATCCGCACCACCGTGATCGGCAGCTTCATCTCCGCGGCGATCTCCACCACGGCCGTCGGATGCCGGCACAGTTCCAGGATCCGTACGTGCTCCGACTGCATCCCGGCAGTGGGCTCGCACTCGCTCACCACCAGAGTGACCAGGTCGAACGAATCGTCGTCGGCGCGGCTGCGGCCACCGGTGACCGTGTAGAGGCGGTCCGGATCACCGATGTCCACAGGCTTGCGCGGCGTCACGAGGAGCCGCTTCCTTCGGTCTGACCGCGCGGTTCGGCGCGCAGGTGCTCGCCGATCTGCTCGACCAGTTCGGTCATCTGATGGCCCACCACACCGGGGTCCGCGCCGTCTTCCGCCACGACCGCCAAGTGCGCTCCTTGGCCGGCTTCGACGATGAAGAGCAATCCGCCGTGGAATTCGGTCATGGAGTGCCGGACGCCGCCGGTTCCGTCGCCGAACTCCATGGAGGCACCTTGGGCCAGCGCCTGGATGCCGGAGCAGATCGCCGCCAGCTGGTCAGCCTGGTCGAGCGTCAGATGCTCGCTCCAGCACAGCTTCAGGCCGTCCCGCGAGAGCACCAAGGCGTGCCGCGTACCGGGGGTGCGCTTCAGGAGGCTCTGCAGGAGCCAGGTCAGGCTGTTGTCAGTGGTCTGCATGGTAGGTGGGGCGAGATGCGCCGGGTCTCCGGTCACCTGCCCGTCCCTCCAATCTCACGATCTCGAGCGGGGAAGGGGGCGCCAGAGCCCGGGCGCCGTGCGGGAGGCTTCGGTCTACTCGGCGGGCGGCGGCCCGGAATCGGCGGGGAAATCGGGGTCCGCGGGGGAGCCGGGCACGTCGCCCGTCGCCCGTCGCGCACGGTGGAAGGCTCCGAAACGCGTACCGGCGTCACGCGGGGGCAGCCCCGCCTCACCGGAGAGCGTCCCTGCCCCCGTCGAGGAGGCGGCATCCGACGCCGCCCTGCGCTGCTGCCGCTCACGCTCCGCCTCGGCCATGGTGCGGCCGGGGGCGCGCACGGGCAGGCCGTTCGTCGTGGCGGCGGGACGGGCCTGCGCCTGCTGGGGCACGGCGTCCGCACCGGCCGCGGGAGGCAGCGGGGTCGCGGGCGGCAGCGGGGCCGCGGGCGGCTCCGGGGCGGCAGGGAACTCCGGGGCGGGCGGGGCGGCCGGGGCCTCAGGGGCCACCGGTGCGGGTGCTTCCGGGACCGGCGCGGGCGTCGGCTCGACGCTCCGGGGGGCGAGCTGCTGCGGAGCGGGGTCGCGCTGCTGGGCCAGGAGCTGGATCGGCAGGAGCACCACGACTCCCGTGCCGCCGCGCGACGACGGACGGAAGTTGATGCTCATGCCGTACTTGGCGGCGAGACGCCCGACGACGGCGAGGCCGAGGCGGGTGCCCTGCAGCGAGGCCAGGTCCGTCACCTGCCCGGAGACGGACTCCTCGGCGCGGCGCATCGCCGCGTCGGCCATCTTCAGGCCGCTGTCCTCGATCGTCACGACGATCCCGGCGCTGCGCTCCTCCACATAGACGTGCACCTCGTCGATGGGCGGGGAGAAGTTCGCCGCGTTGTCCATGAGCTCGGCGAGCACGTGCATGACGCCCTCCGCCGCGAACCCGGCGATCGCCACGGTCGTCGAGCAGTGAAGCCGCACACGCTGGTAGGCGGAGATCCGGCCCACCGCGCCGCGCAGGATGCTCTCCATGACGATCGGCTTGTTCCAGGCGCGGCTGGAGCGGCCACCCATCAGCAGGGCAAGACGGTCGGTCATGAGACCCAGCTGGGAGGTGCTGTGGTCAAGGCGGAGGAGGTCACCGAAGACCTCGACGCCGTGCCGCTCCTGCATGTCCCGCAGGTCGGCGAGCATGCTGACGGACTTGGCCTGCACCCGGCTCAGCGCCTTGGCGGAGGCCGCCTGTGCGGCCGCGGCGCGCCGCTCGCTGTAGGCGATCTCCCGTACGAACGACTCGGCGGGCAGCCGCAGCAGGGGATTGTGCGGCCACTCGAGTCCGGCAAGGACCGTGTCCGCGGACGAGCCCTCGCGCAGCCGCTCGATCGCGGTGGGCAGCGTCACCGTCGTCAGCTGGTCCAACTCCGTTGCGGTCTGCGCCATTTGGGCCTGGGCCTGATCGCGTCCGGACTCGACGGTGGCGGCGTGCCGTACCGTTTCCTCCACCACGGACGCGAACACGTGAACCACCTGGCGCAGTTGAGGATCCGACGGCGGCGCCGTCTGCGCCAGGGTCTCGGCCGCGCTCGCTCCGTCGCGCAGCCGCTTCACGACGGTCGGCAGCGTGACGTTCACCAGATGCGCGGACTCGGCGCCCTGGCGCGCCAACTGCGCCTTGAGGGAACTGGCCTCGGCGTGGTCCGCGGCGGCGGCCCCGCGGGCCCGCCTGACGAGCAGCGAACCGGTCACGAGGGCGATCACCAGACACAGCCAGCCGGCCGCGACCGAAGCCACGGTCCAGGCGCGGGCGTTGTCCGGCGCCATGACACCGGCGGCTGCGCCGGCCGCGGCGGTCACCACAAGCACGACCAGAGGCACGGCCGACGCGCGCTGCCGCGCCTTCGCTATTCGGTGCGGGCTGGGAGGAGCAGGCACGGGCATTCAGCGGTTCCTCGGTCCTTGAGTGCAGGGTAAGCAACGAGCCGACCGACTGCGCATCGGTCACTGGCCCGGCGGGAACACCTAAAGAGGACGGCGATCTTCCGGGCCACACTTCGCGCCATGCTAGTCATTGCGCAGAGCGTGGAGGACCGGGAAGCGGAATAGTCCCCTCAGGGGAGGGCTTCGTCGTGATCTCGCCCCTCGAACGTGACTCCGTGGTAGTGGAGTTCGACTCTATGCCCGTGATCATACGGCGGATCATCCGACCGCCGGCATCTCGACGTCCTGTCAGTACCTACGAATAGGCCTGCGAGTAGCGGGCCGACGCCGATTGAGGCGGCCCGGGCGGGGCACTCGGACAGCCGCGGGGTGGTCGGCCGAGACGGCCGCCGCCCCCTATGGCCGACGCCGGCGGACAGATGAGGAACCCCCATGGCTGTACAGAAGACCACTGTTCTTGTCCTGGACTGCGCGCAGCCCGAGGAGCTCGCGGAGTTCTACGCCGGGTTGCTGGGCGGCACGGCAGGCCTGAGCAACGATCCCGACTACGTCGAGGTCTCCGACGGGCAGGGCATCCGCCTGGCGGTCCACCGGGACTACGGATACGCGCCTCCGAGCTGGCCCAAGCCGGAGGACTCGCAACAGGCGCACCTGAGGATCCTGGTGGCCCGCGGCGACATGGACGAGGCGGAGCGCGAGGCCATCGGCCTGGGCGCCCGGCCCGTGGACACCAAGGACAACTCCGGCCCCCGGGACACCCGGACCTACAGCGACCCGGCGGGCCACTCGTTCACTCTGGCCGTGTCGGCCGACTGACCGAAGCCCCACCACCCCGCTCCCGTCCCGACGAATTCTGCTCTTCCGGACGGCTCAGCCGGAGGGCTCGTCCGGCACCGGCTGGTCCGGGCGCACGCCACCTGTGTGCGGTGCGCCGCGCCGGCCGGTGCCCGCCTCGTCCGTGTCAGGTACGTCGTCGTCGGCGTCCGGGGCATTGCCGGTGGTGGCCGAATCGTCGTCCGGCTCCCAGTGGTCTTCCTCGTCCGTCGCCTGCTGATCGGGCGGATCCCTCGGTACGGGGGTCTCGTCCTCGCCCCGGGTCTCGGGCTGTTCCTCGCTCACGGTGTCCTCCAGTGCTTCGTCACTTCGTTCCGCGCTCTCACGGCGGATTCCGGGCGCGGTGGCCCGGTTACCCGCCGACGTCGCGCCAACACCTCGTACTGGTTCACGGTGGACCGCAGACGCCGTGTCGGCCACACGAGCCGGGCCGGGTGCCCGGCCGCGTCCGGGCCGAGACGGTCAGGGCGACGGCGGTCATCGCCGCCAGGAGACCCCAGACCGGTACGAAGCTGTCGGAGAGGTCCTTGAGCAGGCCGAGCACCGGCGGCATCACCACGATGGCGATCTGGTTGACGGACATGGCAAGGCCGAGAGCGAACCCCACCCTGTCCGGCGGCGCCGATTCGGTCACGTGGGTGACCCAGGGGCCGTACCAGCCGAACCCGAAGAAACCGAGCCAGACGAGCGTGCAGCAGGCGATCGCCGGTGAGCGGCCGAGCGGTGTCATCAGCACGGCCATTCCCACGAGCACGGCCGCCATACAGAGGACGAGCGAGCCCTGCCGCCCCGACCCGCCGCGGTCGCTCCAGGCCGCCAGGGCGATACGGCCGACGACGCCCGCACCCTGAACCGCCACCAGGACAAGAGCCGCCGGGCCCGCTCCGACGGACGCCGTCTCGTGCAGATACAGCACCGTCAGAATGCCTACGCCGCACTGCACCGAGATCAGACTCGTCCCGGAGAGCATGATCTGAGCCATGTACGGCTCGCGGAGCATCCGGAGCCGGTCGCCGAGCCGCGACCTGGGCGAGGTGCGCGGTCCGGCGTCCGGGGGAGCGGCGGGGACGGGCGGCCTGCGGTAGAAGCCCATGAAGACGGCGGCCCCCAGGAGCGCGACGAGCCCGCCGGTCACGAGCGTCGCCCGCCAGCCGAAAGACTCCGCGATGAAAGGCAGCACGGCCGAGGCGAGTGCGGCGCCCAGTGGCAGCCCCGCCTGGCGGACGCCCATCGCGAAGCCCCGCCGGGACGCGTCGAACCAGGACGCCACCGACTTGCTGCCGCCGGGCTGCACGGAGCTGTATCCCGCGCCGACGAGCAGCAGCACGAGGAGCAGGGACACGTAACCCGGCGCCGCGCTTCCCACGAGCAGCCCCGCTGCGACCACACCGGCGCCCGCCCCGACGACCCAGCGCTCGTTGAAGCGGTCGAGCAGTTCTCCGGCCACCAGCAGCCCGACCAGAGGGACCAGCTGGGCCGCCGAGACCAGCAGACCCAACTGGGCCGTGCTCAGGTGAAGGTCGCGTTGCAGATGGATGCCCATCGCCCCGATGCCCTGCACGAAGAAGCCGGACGCGGCCTGGGTGAAGGTCGCGATGCCGAGGACGACCCATCGGTACCGCCACGCGCCGAGTACCGGGCTGTCGACGGCCGTCACGGGCGCCAGTACAGGGCGGGATCGGGGTGGTTGACGAAGCCGAGGTCGCGGTGGAGCGGTTCACCCTCGGCGGAGGCGTACAAGTCCACGCGGGCCACCTCACGTTCCCCGCCGAGGTTCTCGAACAGCAGCGCCCGCAGGCGTACGAGCTCAGCGATGTCGGCCTGCGTCGCCTGCCGTATGTCGGTGTGGTCTCCGGTGCGTTGTGACATGCCGATCAGCCTGATGTAATGGTCTTATGCACCTCAACCCTTACGGCGAAGAGGTCGTGAACCTGGCCGCCGACCTCGCCAACCGGCGCCCGGAGAGCGCCGGTGAACTCGCGGACCGCTGCCGCGCCGCCGGACTCGTCCTTGAGCGTCCCGTCACGCCGCAGGACCTCGACCGCACCCAGGACGCACTGGAGGCGTGGGAGAAGGTCGTCGACGCGGACGACGAGGACGAGCGCGCCGAGCTGCTCAACCGGATGCTTGCGGCGTCCGCCGCCCACCCACGCCTTACCGATCACGCGGGCTCGGGCTGGCACCTGCACTACCGCGACGACCGACAGCCGCTGGGCGCCCTGCTGTTCCAGCTGATCTCCGTCGGTACGGCCCTGCACCTGGCGGGCCGGGGCATGCACCGGCTCCGGCGGTGCGCTGTGACCGAATGCGCCACGATCTTCGCCGACACCTCCCGCACGGGGCGGCAGCGCTACTGCTCCCAGCGGTGCGCCAACCGAGACGCGGTCCGCCGGCATCGCGCGCGCTCCACCGGCCCAGGGGAGGGCCAAGGGGACTGAATCCGGCCCCGATCAACCCCGATCAAGGGGACCGGACCCTGTTTTCCGGCCGGACTTCTGGTATTCACTCCTGGGATCGATCGCCGTCCGCGCGCTCGCGTTCGCTGCGGTGTACCAACGCGACCTAGGAGTTCCCGTGGCCCTCGCACGCCGTTCGTTCAGTCCCGTCGTGAAGGTATCGGTGGTCGCCGTCGCCGCGGCCGGACTTCTCGCCCCCGGCGTCGTCGTCGACCGCTACGGCGACACCGCGGCCGCCGCCGCTCCAACTGCCGCTGTTCCCCGGCCGATCGCCGACTGGCAGCACGACCGCCTCGCACCCGGTGTCGACTTGTACCAGGGGAGCATCTCCGGCCGTCCCGGTAGCGACCACTGGACGGTCACGGTGCGCGCGAACGGTGCTCACCTCGCCGCGGAGCAGGACGCGGAGGCGCTCGCGAGGCGGGTCCGCGGCGCCGGGTTCGGCGCGCGTGTCGAGCCGGTCGCATGGCCGCGGGGTTCCGACCGGCACGGGGTGATCGGGGTGCGGGTCAGGGTGGGGGAGTACGGGGCAAGGACCGATGCCGACGCCGAGCGCAAGGCGCTGACCGCCGCCGGGTTCGACGCGGTGAGTGAGTGGACCGGCGCCGACGGCGTGCCCGGCACCGGAGTCGCCCGGGTCAAGGTGGCGGTCGTCGACCCGAAGCGCTACCGCGGTGCGATGAAGGGAACGTACGGAAAGGGTGTCGCGGGCCGCGAGACGGTGAGCGACATGGCCGCGGGCGACGACGCCCTGCTCGGTGTCAACGCGGGCTTCTTCGTCATGGACGGCAAGGACGGCGTGCCGGGCGCGGCGGCCGGTATCGCCGCGTACGACGGTGAGGTGCAGAGCGCGGCGACCGACGGCCGGATCGCGGCGGTGCTGCGCGGCGACGGCCTGCGTCCGCAGTTCGAGAAGCTCAGCACGGAGCTCCGGGTCCGCGCGGGCGGGGCGTCCGAGGTCGTGGACGGCGTCAACCGCGTTCCTGGGCTGGTGCGCAACTGCGGCGGTGTCGGCGGCGACGCCCCGACCCAGCGGCCGCAGCACGACGTGACCTGCACCGACCCCGACGAGATCGTGAAGTTCACCGATGAACTCGGCGCGGATACTCCGGCGGGCGACGGGGTGGAGGCGGTCATCGACGCGCGCGGACACGTACAGAAGGTGCGTCCGCGCGGCGGCGCCGTGCCGGAGGGTGGCAGCGTCCTCGCGGGCATCGGCTCCGGCGCCTCCTGGCTGCGTACGCACGCGAAGCCGGGCGGCGCCGTGAAGGTGCGGCAGCGGATCCTGGACGAGCGGGGCCGGGAGCTGAAGCTGGGCCCGCAGGACGACATCGTCAACGGCGGCCCCGAGCTGGTGCGCGGCGGCAAGGTCGCGGTGAACTACGCCGCCGACGGCATCGAGCACGCCGGTGACCCGTCCTTCGCGTACACCTGGGGCATCAAGCGCAACCCGCGCATGCTTCTGGGCGTCGACCGGCAGGGCCGCATGCTCCTGGTCGGCGCGGACGGCAGGCAGCCCGGATACAGCGACGGGTTCGGCCTGGGCGAGGGTGCGGAGCTGATGAAGTCGCTCGGCGCGGTGAGCGCCATGGCCCTGGACGGCGGCGGCTCCGTCACCATGGCGGTGAACGGCAAGGTGATCAATTCACCGTCGGACGGTACCGAGCGTGCGGTGGGCGACGCACTGCTGCTCACGCGCTGACGGTAGAGCGCCACGGAGTGTGACGCACGCTACGGAGCGTGATGCCCTAAACCGGGGCCGCTTCGTGGGATGAGGCCATCACGAGATATCTTGATGTCGAGCAATGTTGCAGACGTGGAGCGGAGCACCCGGTGACTGACTCGACCATCATCTACACCCAGACCGACGAGGCCCCGGCCCTCGCGACGTATTCGTTCTTGCCGGTGGTCAGGGCCTACGCCTCGACGGCCGGGGTCACTGTGGAGAGCCGTGACATCTCCCTGGCAGGGCGCATCATCGCGCTCTTCCCCGAGTTCCTCGAGGAGAGCCAGCGCATCGACGACGCCCTCGCCGAGCTCGGCGAGCTGGCCAAGACGCCCGGCGCGAACATCATCAAGCTGCCGAACATCTCGGCCTCCATCCCGCAGCTGAAGGCGGCCATCGCCGAGCTCCAGTCGCAGGGCTACGCACTTCCGAACTACCCGGACGACCCGAAGACCGACGCCGAGAAGGACATCGGCGCCCGGTACGACAAGGTCAAGGGCAGTGCCGTCAACCCGGTCCTGCGCGAGGGCAACTCCGACCGCCGCGCCCCCGCCTCGGTGAAGAACTACGCCAAGGCGCACCCGCACCGCATGGGCGCCTGGACCGCCGACTCGAAGACGAACGTCGCCACCATGGGCGTCGACGACTTCCGCTCCACCGAGAAGTCCGCGGTCATCTCCGAGGCCGCCACGCTGCGCATCGAGTTCACCGGCGAGGACGGCAGCACCACCGTGCTGCGCGAGTCCGTACCGGTCCTCGCGGGCGAGGTCGTCGACGCCTCCGTGCTGCGCGTCGGTCCGCTGCGTGAGTTCCTCACCGCGCAGATCGCCAAGGCCAAGGCCGACGGCGTGCTGTTCTCGGTGCACCTGAAGGCCACGATGATGAAGGTCTCCGACCCGATCATCTTCGGCCACGTCGTGCGCGCCTTCTTCCCGAAGACGTTCGCCGCGTACGGCGAGTCCCTCGCCGCCGCGGGCCTGACCCCGAACGACGGTCTCGGCGGGATCCTCAACGGTCTCGACGCGCTGTCCGACGGCGCACAGATCAAGGCGTCCTTCGAGGCCGAGCTGGCCGAGGGCCCCGAGCTCGCGATGGTCGACTCCGACAAGGGCATCACGAACCTGCACGTGCCCTCCGACGTCATCGTCGACGCCTCCATGCCCGCGATGATCCGTACGTCCGGCCACATGTGGGGCCCGGACGGCGGGGAGCACGACACCCTCGCGGTCCTTCCCGACTCCAGCTACTCCGGCGTGTACCAGGCCGTCATCGACGACTGCCGCGCCAACGGCGCCTTCGACCCGTCGACGATGGGCTCGGTGCCCAACGTCGGCCTCATGGCGCAGAAGGCCGAGGAGTACGGCAGCCACGACAAGACCTTCGAGCTCGCCGCGCCCGGTACGGTGCGCGTCCTCGACGCGGCCGGCAGCGTCGTCCTGGAGCAGACCGTCGCCACCGGCGACATCTTCCGGATGTGCCAGGCCAAGGACGCCCCGATCCGTGACTGGGTCAAGCTGGCCGTCAACCGTGCCCGCGCGACCGGCTCGCCCGCCGTGTTCTGGCTCGACGAGACCCGCGCGCACGACGCGCAGCTCATCGAGAAGGTCAAGGCGTACCTGCCCGAGCACGACACCGATGGCCTGCAGATCGAGATCATGTCGCCGGTGGACGCCACGGCGTTCTCCCTGGAGCGCATCCGCCGCGGCGAGGACACCATCTCGGTCACCGGCAACGTGCTGCGTGACTACCTGACGGACCTGTTCCCGATCCTCGAGCTCGGCACCAGCGCCAAGATGCTCTCCATCGTTCCGCTCATGAACGGCGGCGGCCTCTTCGAGACGGGCGCGGGCGGCTCCGCCCCCAAGCACGTCCAGCAGCTGGTCCGCGAGAACTACCTGCGCTGGGACAGCCTGGGTGAGTTCCTCGCCCTGGCCTCCAGCTTCGAGCACCTCGCGCAGACCACGAACAACGCGAGCGCGCAGGTCCTGGCCGACACCCTCGACCGCGCGACGGCGACCTTCCTGGAGAAGGACAAGTCGCCGACCCGCCGTATCGGCGGCATCGACAACCGCGGCAGCCACTTCTACCTGGCCACGTACTGGGCCCAGGAGCTGGCCAAGCAGACCGCGGACGCCGAGCTCGCCAAGGAGTTCGCCCCGCTGGCCAAGACGCTGGTCGAGCAGGAGCAGGCGATCGTCGACGAACTGAACGCGGTCCAGGGCTCGCCCGCCGACATCGGCGGCTACTACCAGCCCGACCCGGCGAAGGCGGCGGCAGTGATGCGCCCGTCGGCCACGCTGAACAAGGCGCTCGACCTTCTTGGCTGAGTGAACTTCGACTGACGCGGGCCCGCCCCGGTAGCGATGTCGGCTACCGGGGCGGACCTGTATCCACGTCCGGCGGGCGGGTCAGACAGCGGGTCCGGCAGGATCAGGCCCATGTCATGGTCATCGAGTACGTTCCCCTGGCCCGCCACCCTCACCGCGGACCGCCTCGTCCTGCGCCCGATCGAGGCGGACGACGTCCCCGTCATGTCGCGGCTCTGGACGGACGCGGACGTCCGCCGCCACCTCGGCGGTCCGGTCGACGAAGAGACGCTTCGTATGCGCGAGCAGCGCTGCGTCGGCGTGCGCGGCGCCTTCAGCGTGACGCTGCGCACGGACGGGTCGGTGATCGGCGGCGTACAACTGGAACCGGACTCGCGTCGCGCCGGACGGACCGAGGTGTCCTACCAACTGCTGCCCGAACACTGGGGGTTCGGATACGGGAGCGAGGCGGTCGCCGCCGCGGTCGCCTGGGTGCGCGAAGCGGCCGCCCCCGAGAGCGCGGAGGTGGTCGCGGTCACGCAGGAGGCCAATGTCCGGTCGCGGCGCCTGCTGGAGTCGATCGGCATGAAGCAGACGGAGGCCTTCGTCGAATGGGGCGCGGCGCAGGTTCTGTACGTCGCAGGTCCGGTCGGTCGCCGATGACGCATGCGTCACCGCCATTCCCTATTACTGAAACGCGTTCTACTGTGTGCGCCGTCAAGCCCGAGCCCGGGGAGCCAGCGAAGCAGGAGGGGTCGTGCACCTCGAATACACGCCTGAGCAGCGGCAGTTGCGCACCGAGCTGCGCACGTACTTCGCCGACCTTGTGCCCGACAACGCGTACGCCCGGTACGCCGATCCCGCCGCGCAGAAGCAGTTCTACCGGGAGACCATCCGCAGGCTCGGCGGGGACGGCTGGCTCGGCGTCGGCTGGCCCGAGGAGTACGGCGGGCGCGGGCTCTCGCCGATGGAGCAGTTCATCTTCTTCGACGAGGCCGCACAGGCCGGCGTACCGCTGCCCCTGATGGCACTGAACACCGTCGGTCCGACCCTGATGCAGTTCGGCACCGACGAGCAGAAGGCGTACTTCCTGCCGAAGATCCTCTCCGGTGAACTCGACTTCGCGATCGGCTACAGCGAGCCGGACGCGGGCACGGACCTCGCCGCGCTCAAGACGAAGGCCGTCAGGGAGGGCGACGAGTATGTCGTCAACGGCCAGAAGATCTGGACCACCAACGGCGACACCGCCGACTGGGTCTGGCTCGCCGTCCGCACCGATCCGGACGCACCGTCCCACAAGGGCATCACCATGCTCCTCGTGCCGACGTCCGACCCCGGCTACTCCTGCACCATCATCAACACCCTCGCCTCGCACGACACCACGGCGAGCTACTACGAGGACATCCGCGTCCCCGTCGCACGCCGCGTGGGCGAGGAGAACAAGGGCTGGCGGCTCATCACCAACCAGCTCAACCATGAACGCGTCACGCTCGCCGCGCACGGCACCATGGCCATCCGCGCCTTCCACAACGTGCAGCGCTGGGCCGCCGACACCAAGCTCGCCGACGGCCGCCGCGTCATCGACCTGCCCTGGGTCCGTCAGCGCCTGGCCAGGACGCACACCAAGCTGGACGCGATGAAGCTCCTCAACTGGCAGATGGTGAACGCCGTCCAGGAGGGCACCCTCACCCCCCAGGACGCCTCCGCCGTGAAGGTCTACGGCTCCGAGGCGCGCAGGGACGCGTACGCCTGGCTGATGGAGGTGGTCGGCTCGGCGGGCTCGCTCAAGGAGGGCTCCGCGGGCGCGGTGCTGCACGGAGAGCTGGAACGCGGCTATCGCAGCGCCGTCATCTTCACCTTCGGCGGCGGCAACAACGAGATCCAGCGCGAGATCATCTCCTGGATCGGCCTCGGAATGCCGCGGGTGCGCCGCTGACGCCGTGTCACGAGATCAGGTGCTGCCCAGGTCGTCGCGCAGGGCGATGGTGACGATGACACTCTTGCCGTCCGTCTCCTGTCGCGCCTCGAAACGCCGGGCCACGGCCAGCACGATCTCCAGGCCGTGCTGCCCCACCCGGCCCGTGTCGGCGGGCCGGGCCCTCGGCAGGACAGGACCGGAGTCCCGCACCGCCACCTCGACCAGCCCGTCGGCGATCCGCAGGTTCACCAGAATGGGACCGGGCGCGTACTTGAGGGAGTTGGTCACCAACTCGCTGATGACCAGCTGCGTCAGATCCGTGGCGCGCCGCGAGACCGGAAGGCCGTGATCGGCCCGCATCCGGGCGAGGAAGCCGGCGGCCAGATGCCGCGCCTGAGCAATGCACGTGCCGGTCCCGTCCAGCTCGAAGGCGAACTCCGTTGCCTCCGCTGCCGGTTCGTGCGGCGCCTTGCCGTCGTCACGCACGGCCCCGCCTTTCCGTACGTTCTACCCGACCTGCCGGGCATCTTGTGTACGTTACCGCCGATACGACACACGAGGCCGCGGATGTGCAAGCATCGTCGGCATGGCTGAGGAACGAATGGCTGGCAGCGAACGAGCCCGGCAGACCGAGCAGTTCTCGGTCGTGACCACGCCTCTCGACGACGTCACGGTTCTGACGCTCGCCGGTGAGATCGACCTGGACACCAGTGCCCACGTACGCCGGGCGCTCGAAATCGTCGACGCGCCCGGTGCCCGCGTCGTCATCGATCTGCGACGGGTCACTTTCATCGACTCCAGCGGCATCAACGTCTTCATCGCGGGCCACCGGGCTCTCACCGAGGCCGGCGGCCGGCTGCGTCTCGCCGGCCCCGCGGAGTCCGTGGCCAGAACCCTGGAGATCGTCGGCATCGACACTCTCATCGACGTCTGTCCCACACTCGGCGAAGCCCTCGACGGGTGATCGCTCCTCCAACCCCTCAAGGGCCCGGCCGTTCATGATCCGTGCAGATCCGCGGCCAGCAAGGCGATGTCGTCGTCCTTGCCCCTCCCGAACGTGTCGAGGAGATGGTCGCTGAGGTCCTGCAGCCCGGCAGGGCCGGCCGTGACCGCCTCCATGAAGGCGTCGAGCGTGGCGTTGAGCGACGTGTTGCGCACTTCGACCAGGCCGTCGGTGACGAGCAGCAGACGGGTGCCCGGTGGTGTGGACAGGGCTGTCGGGGCCGGGTGGGGCGCACGCAGTCCGAGTATCGGCCCGTGCGGAGTGTGGAAGCGCGCATGGCCTTGTGGGCTGACGACGAGCGGGGGGATGTGACCGGCGTTGGCGACCTGCAGACGCCGTCCCCCGGGCTCGACGAGGACCAGGCAGAGGGTGGCCGTCACGGTCGGCTGTGAGTGGGCCAGGAGGGTTTCGAGGCGGTCGAGGATCTGCTGCGGCGGGTGTCCTTCAATGGCGTAGGCGCGCAGCGCGTGGCGCAGCTCGCCCATCACGGTGGCCGCGCTGAGCGAATGGCCGAGCACATCGCCTATCGCGAGCAACAGGCCGTCGGCGGTAGGGATCGCTTCGTAGAAATCGCCGCCGATCTCCGCGTTCTCGGAGGCGGGCAGATAGCGGAAGGCGAGGTCGATGCCGTCGACGGTGGGAAGGTCGCTCGGCAGGAAAGAGCGTTGCAGGGCGAGGGCGAGCGTGTGTTCCTCGTTGTAGGTTCTCAGGCCTTCAAGGGCCAGCGCGCAGGCGTGGGCCAGCTGTTGGAGAAGATGCTCGTCATCCGTCCCGGTGAGCGCGTCGGAGGGGACGGCGATGCAGACAGGGGGGCGTCCGCGCTTGGTCCGCGCCGCCGCCATGGTGATGTTCCCGCCGAGGTGGTCCGCGCTCAGCAACGCCTGCCACTGTCCCCGTGAGATCCGGGCGACCGTCGCACCGGTCCCGTCGCCCAGGCTCTGCTGGAGCAGCCGGTCGAGTACATCCGGCCGTGCCACGTACGTTCGGGTCGTGGTGGCCGGGCCGTCGCTCGTGCTGTGGACCGCCTGCCCTTCGGGCGAGAGGAAGACCGCGCTGGCCGGGGACGACAGCAGACGGGCGGCGCCCCCGGTGGCCGCGGCGGCGAACGAGTGGAAGCCGATGGAGCTGTAGACGGACATGGTCGCCTGGTTGAGGGTGAGGAGCCGTTGCGCGAGTTGCTCCGCCCGGCGCCGCGCTCTGGCGTAGCGCAGCGTCGCCGTGACCGTGGCGAGCAACTCACCGGGATCGAGGGGCTGGTTGAGGTAGGCGTCAGCGCCTCGCTGAAGCCCTTCGGCGTGATCCTCCGCGCTGACGGCCGACGCGGAGATGTGAATGACGGGCAGAGCGGCCGTGCGGGCGTTGCCCTTGATCTTCTCGCTCAGCTCGAAGCCGCTCATGTCGGGCAGGCGCACGTCCACGATGGCGATCTCCGGCAAGGGGGTACCTGCCGTGGCGAGATGGTCGAGGCCCTCGCCCGCGTTCTCCGCGCCGATCACGACGTGCCCCGCACGCTCCAGCCAGTTGGTGAGGAGGTACAGGTTGGTTTCACTGTCTTCGACGACCAGGATGGTGGCGGGAGCGGCATCCTGAGAGCTGTCGGTCACTGTGCGCCTCCGCCGGTTTCCTCGCCGCGGTCGTCCGGTCCGTGCACCGGGACGAGCACCTCCACGCGTGTGCCGACCCCGGGAGTGCTGGTGAGTTTGAGTGTGCCCCCGAGGAGTTCGGTGAGGGTGCGGGCGTAGGGCAGTCCGAGTCCGGTCCCCGCATGCCCGCTCTGATGGGAGCCTCGGACTTGATAGAACTCCTCGAAGACACGGCTGAGTTCCTCTGCCGGGATACCGACTCCCGTGTCGGTGATCGTGACGCGTAGCGACGGCGACGACCGGTCTTCGCTCATGCCGATGTCCAGCCGCACTTCACCCTCCTCGGTGAACTTGCAGGCGTTGGACACCAGGTTGCGCAGGACGTGGGTGAGGAGTTTCCCGTCCGTGATCACCGTGGGGAGATCCCTCAGATCCGGGGTGACGAGGGGGACACCCTTGCTTCCGTAGGTGCCCTCGAAAGTAGCGCTCAGCTGGGTCACGAGCAGACGCAGGTCGACCGGGGCACGCTGGACGTCGAGCAGCCCCGATTCGGCTTTGACGACGTCCAGCAGATCGCTGACGAGGGACAGGACCGTCTGCCCCGACGCCTCGATCAACGTGATCTGCTGTCGTTGCTCGGGCGACACCGGCTCCGAAGCGGGATCCAGCAACAGGCGGGCCAAGGCGACGACGGAGTTGATCGGTGCGCGCAGTTCGTGGCTGACGTTGGTCCAGAACCGCGTCTTCGCCTCGCTGGCCTCTCGGAGCTGCCGGGATTTCTCGTCCAGTTCCGAATGCAGGGCGAGCACACCGATGTTGGTGGTCTCGAGTTCCTTGGTGAGCTCCGAGTAGAGGGCGAGCACCCCCTGGTTGGTGTCTTCGAGCTCTTTGTTGAGCCGGCGCAGTTCTTCCCGCTGGGCCCGCGTCTCCTCCAGCGTCGCGATCAGATCTCGCGTCTGGGCCCTGAGGAAGTCGGCCTCCGTGGTCGGACCGGCCTGGCCCAGTGTCTGGGCCAGGCACTCATCCATTTCGGTGACCGTGAGGTTGTTCGCCGGCAGCGGCTGGCGGATGGTGACGTGGCCGCGCGTCCCGTGGGGCTCGTACTCGATCACGACGAGCCTGGAGACCAGTTGCAGGGTCTCGGGCGTCGGCTCCAGACCATGGCCCCATTCGAGCGTCACGACGAGAGTGGGCTGCTCGCCGGACTCGGAACGGAAAGAGACGGTGCTCGCGCCGCAGCCGAGGCGGTCCCGGCCCAGCTCGCTCAGCGCGGTGGCAAGGCGGACCTGGTCCTGATGCTCCAGGCCGAGTGCCGCGGCAGCCCGCTGCGCGCCGCGTCGGAGCCGGAACACGTCCTGCGCCGAGGCAAGGCCGAGGGAAGCCGCGGTGCGCGGTCCGCGGCCCGCGACGGCGACCCGGGTCCCGGGGATCTGCCGGGGAGAGTCAGCAGGCATGTCCGTCCCGCCCTTCGCTGGTCACCAAACCCCCTTCACCACCACCACGCTGGCATCGTCGCGGCGCACACCGGCTTCACGCAACAGCTGCCCGGCCACGACGAGCGGCGCATGGTGAAGAAGCCCGGGGAGAGCCATGTGATCCCATCGCTCGGTGAGTCCGTCCGAATGCATGGTCAAGGCACCGCCTTCGGGCAGCGGCTCCTCGAAGGTCCGCAGGCGACGCATGTTCGCGCCGACGATGCCGGGCACCGAGATCAGAGTCTTGCGGGTGTCGTGACCGATGAGAAAGCCGCTGATGTTGCCGACGCCGCAGTACTGCACCCGCCGTGCCGCCGGTTCGATCCTGGCAACTGCCGCCGCGCCGCCCCGGGTTCCCCGAAGAGCGCGGTGGACCGCTCTCATGATCCCTTCCGGATCGGTGGCGGGAGTGTCATGGAACGCCTCTACGGCCGCCGCACTGGCGCGGGCCGCCAGCGGGCCGTGCCCCAGGCCGTCGCACATCATGACGAGAACGGCGGGGTGGCCGGGGTCAGTTCCGGTGCCGGTGCCGGTGCCGGTGCCGGTGTCGGTGACTGTGTCGAGTCGGGCACTCCAGGCGTCACCACAGGTGATCTCACCACTGATGGGCCGTGTCATACCGGAGACGCACTGCCGCCCGGCCGTCAGGGCCGCCGCCACTCCCTGACCGTCCGCCTGGCGGGACCAGAACTGCGCCGCCATGACCGTCCCCTTTCCGGGCACGGAGTGGACGTCGAAGTGGTCGGCAAGCCTGGCCACGGCTCCAAGTCCGATGCCGAGTGTGCCGGCGCTGGAGGCTCCGTCGGCCAGCGAGGCGGTCACGTCGACCATGCCGGGCCCCGAGTCGACGGTGACGAACTCGACCGCGGCTTCGTCCTGCGTGTGCAACGTCCGGAGGAGCAGTGCACCGTCCGTGGCATGTCGCTGGACGTTGGTGGCGGCCTCGGTGACGGCGATGGCGACTTCCGCGACACGATGAGAGTCAAGACCGATCCTTCGGGCCAACGCGGCCGCCGCTCCGCGCGCCGCGGTCGACAGGGAGGGACCGTCACGGAACCAGCTCATGTCCCTGCTGGTCAGTATGGTCCGGGTGCTCACCGGGCCCACTTGATGATGGTGATCGTGGTACCCACGCCGACCTCCGTCACGAGTTCGAACTCGTCGACGAGGCGGCGGGCGCCACTGAGCCCCAGGCCCAGGCCGGCGCCCGAGGTCCAGCCGTCCGTCATCGCCAGACCCACGTCCTCGATGCCGGGCCCCCTGTCCTCGAAGAGCGCCGCGATTCCCTGGCGGCCGTACCTTTCGACGACCCCCGCCCTGACGGCTCCACCACCCCCGTAGACGAGGGTGTTGCGCGCCAGCTCGCTCGCCGCCGTGATCATTTTCGTCTGGTCCACGAGTGAAAGACGGCATCGCTGCGTCAGGACGCGGATGGTCTGCCTGATGCTCACCACGTCCCTGTTGTGCGTGATGGGGTAGACCTGAGGCGCCTCACCGGGCAGCCAGGGCGCTGTCACGCCTCGCTCACAGAGGAGGAGCGCCGTAGCCGTGCCAGTCCCTTCTCGAGGTCGAGAGCCGTGCTCACTCCGCCCAGGGAAAGTCCGAGTTCGACGAGCGTGATGGCGACGGCGGGCCGCATCCCGACCACCACGGTCTCGGCGTCGAGCATGCGGGAGATGCCCGCGATCGTCGCCAGCATGCGCCCGACGAAGGAGTCGACGATCTCCAGCGCCGTGATGTCGATGACGACGCCCCGGGCGGAGCGGTTCACGATCTGCTCGGCCAGGTCCTCCTGCAACTGCAGGACGGTCTGATCCTCCAGGTCGAACTGGATGGACACCACCAACACCTGGCCGATCCGCAGGATCGGTACCCGCTCGGTCACAGCTGCCCGGCCTTGCGGCCGACCAGCTCGACGCCCGACCTCTTCAGTGCCAGCTTGAGCGCGTCCGCGAGACTCGCCTTGGTGACGATGCCCTCGAACTCGATGCCAAGCGCCACGATCGTCTGCGCGATCTGCGGGCGGATACCGGAGACGGTGCATTCGGCACCCATGAGGCGGGCCGCGACGATGGTTTTCAGCAGATGCTGAGCCACCTGTGTGTCCACCGCCGGTACGCCGGTGATGTCGATGATGGCCTGCTCGGAACCGGTGTCCACCAGCGCCTGAAGCAGCTTCTCCATGACGACCTGGGTCCGCGCGGAGTCCAACGTGCCCACCAGGGGCACGGCGATGACGCCGTCCCACACGCGCACCACGGGCGTGGACAGCTCCATCAGCTGTTCGGACTGCGCGGAGATGAGTTCCTCACGGGTCCGTGTGTACGTCTCGATCGTGAACAGGCCAAGGCCGTCCAGTACGCGGCTGAGGCGTCCGAAGGCACGGATCTCCTCGGCGGACCCGTTCTGGAGCACGGGCTCGAGGACCTCCTTCAGCGCGAATACGCTCACCGCCGTCTCCGTGGGGGAGAAACCCTGCCGTGCTCTGTTTCTCGACAGCTCCGTCAAGAGGGCTCGTACTTCCGACATCTGTTCCCCGTGCACGTCGCCGGCCCCCTGGCTCAGTGCCTGCACCAGCGCTTCGTGCAACTCGCCCAGCTCACGGCTCAGTTCGGCGACACTCACACGTCCTTTCAGGGTGCTCGAGACCTGCTGCACCCATTCCCCGGTCACGTCCCGTCCCTTGACCGACAGCAACCCCAGCAGCTCGACTGCACTGTCCTGTTCAGTCACGTGACTACTCCCCATATTTGTCATATTTGACCTCGCGCCGGAGCGTACGGCACGGGCATATGGCGAGTGGGCCGATCCGGCGAAGCTCACCGGTACGGGTTTCGTCGAGGTTGCCGCTTGTTGCGGCGCGATGTATTGACACGGCCCGAGGGGCGGGGTCAGCATCACTTCCAAGTTAATTAACTATCTAGTGCGTTAACTGCAGCACGTGCCGGGTGCGCACCGCTCGCCACCCGTACCGGCGTACCGGAACTACCTCCGTATCGCCGACCCCCGTCCCCTCGCAGCCTGTCCACCCCCGACGGTCAGGCCGCTCTCCACCGAGGAGTTCACGTGTCCGCTCACCCGTCGGCCGACCAGGACTCGACCACGCCGCCGCCCCAGGGCAGGCCACGCAAGGCCGCTTTCGCCGCCTGGATCGGCAGCGCCCTTGAGTACTACGACTTCTTCATCTACGGCAGCGCGGCGGCCCTGGTCTTCCCCAAGGTCTTCTTCGACCCGGACGACCCGGCCACCGCCACCCTGATCTCGCTCGCGACCTTCGGCGTCGCGTACGCCGCCCGCCCCATCGGGGCTCTGGTTCTCGGCCACTTCGGTGACCGGCTCGGCCGTCGGAAGATCATGGTCTGGACGCTGATCCTGATGGGCCTCTCCACCTTCCTCATCGGCTGTCTGCCCACGTACGCGCAGGTCGGCACCGTCGCTCCGGTGCTGCTCGTACTGATGCGGGTCTTCCAGGGTCTGTCCGCGGCCGGAGAGCAGGCCAGCGCGAACGCGATGACACTTGAGCACGCACCGGAACACCGGCGCGGCTACTACACGAGCTTCACCCTCAACGGGACCCAGGCCGGTCAGCTCCTCGCGACCCTGGTGTTCCTGCCGGTCGCCGCACTGCCGGACGACCAGCTGTACAGCTGGGGCTGGCGCATTCCGTTCCTGCTGAGTGCCGTCGTCGCCGTCGCCGGATACGTCATCCGCCGCACCCTGGAGGAGACCCCCGTCTTCCAGCAGGTCTCGGCCGACCGGAAGGTGGCCAGGATGCCGCTGGCGGAACTGCTCAGGAACCACTGGGCCGACGTGCTGCGGGTGGTCGCGGCAGCGCTGATCGCGACGGTCAGCACGATCTTCTCCGTCTGGGCCCTCTCGTACGCCACGAGTGACGCGGTCGGCCTCGACAAGACGGGCATGCTCTGGGTCGCGGGCAGCGCCAACGCGGTGGCTCTGCTCGCCATTCCGCTCTGGGCCAGGCTCTCGGACCGGATCGGCCGCAAGCCCGTCTTCCTCGTCGGGGCCCTCGGCAGCGGGGTGATGATCTTCGTCTATCTGTGGGCGATCTCGACCGGCAGCTACCCGCTCGTCTTCGTGACCGGGCTGCTCCTCTTCGGCGTCGTCTACAGCGCGGCCAACGGCATCTGGCCCTCCTTCTACGGCGAGATGTTCCCCGCGAGGGTCCGTCTCTCCGGCATGGCCGTCGGCACCCAGATCGGGTTCGCCGTCGCCGGTTTCGCCGTGACCTTCGCGGCACAGATCGCGGGCCCCGACGGCGACGACTGGCTCGGCGTCGCGATCTTCACCGCCGCCTTCTGCGTGATCTGCGCGATCGCCGTGGCCACCGGGCGCGAGACACACCGCGTGCCCACGGCCGAGCTGGGTGCGCGTACCGCGGACGCGAAGACACCGACGGCGGCGCCCGAAGCCGCCGCTCTCTGAAGCCCTCCGAAGCCCTTCGAACCCGTCGCGCCCACCGCGACATCGTGATCAACCGTGCCAAGCTGACCTACAGGAACTCTTGATGACCTCGTACCTCACCGGCCTGATCGGCTCCGGTATCGGCCCTTCCCTGAGCCCCGCCCTGCACGAACGCGAGGCGGACCGGCACGGTGTGCGCCTCGTCTACCGCACCCTCGACATCGACGTCATCGGCGTCGCGCCCGATGCCGTCGGTGAGCTGGTGCACGCCGCTCACCGACTCGGCTTCGACGGGCTGAACATCACCCACCCCTGCAAGCAGCTGGTCATCGAGCACCTGGACGAGCTCGCCCCCGAGGCCGCCGAGCTCGGCGCCGTCAACACCGTTGTCTTCAGGGGCGGACGCGCGATCGGGCACAACACCGATGCCACCGGCTTCGCCCAGTCCTTCGCCCGTGGCCTGGCGGACGCGCCGACCGGTGACGTCGTGCAGCTCGGCGCGGGCGGGGCGGGCGCCGCCGTGGCGCACGCCCTCCTCAACCTCGGTGTCGACCGGGTCACCCTGGTCGACACCGACCCGGCCCGTGCCGCCACCCTCGCCGCCGCGCTGACCGCGCGCTTCGGGCCCGGCCGTGCGGTGTCCGCGCCGAGCGGTGCGACGGCCGAGCGCCTCGCCGTCGCGGACGGCCTGGTCCACGCCACACCCACCGGTATGGCCGCCCACCCGGGTCTGCCCCTGCCGGTCGAGCTGCTCAGGCCCGGCCTCTGGGTGGCCGAGGTCGTCTACCGGCCGTTGGAGACCGAGCTGTTGCGCGAGGCCCGCGCCATCGGCTGCCGCACCCTCGACGGCGGAGGCATGGCCGTCTTCCAGGCGGCCGACGCCTTCCGGCTCTTCACCGGGCTCGAACCGCACACCGGACCGATGCTCGCCGACTTCGGCGATCTGGCCGCCTTCCCCGCCTGACAGTTCCCGGCCCGGCAGTTCCCGGCCCGGCAGTCACCGGCCCGGCAGTTCCCGGCCTGACAGAAGGACACCATGCGTAAATCGATCGCCACCGTCTCGCTCAGCGGTCCGCTGTCCGAGAAGCTCACCGCCATCGCCACCGCCGGATTCGACGGTGTGGAGATCTTCGAGAACGATCTCCTCGGCGCCCCGCTCAGCCCCGAGGAGGTGCGGCTGCGCTGCGCGGATCTGGGCCTGGGCATCGACCTCTACCAGCCGTTCCGCGACTTCGAGGCCGTCCCCGCCGATGTTCTCGCCCGCAATCTGCGGCGCGCGGAACGCAAGTTCGCCGTGATGGAGCGCCTCGGTGCGGATCTGCTCCTCGTCTGCTCAAGCGTCGCCCCCGATGCGGTCGACGACGACGCGCTCGCCGCCGAACAGCTACGACTGCTCGCCGACCGGGCGGCGGACCACGGCATCCGTATCGCCTACGAGGCGCTGGCCTGGGGGCGGCACGTCAGCACGTACGACCACGCCTGGCGGATCGTCGAACAGGCGGACCATCCGGCCCTCGGCACCTGCCTCGACAGCTTCCACATCCTCTCCCGCGGATCCGACCCCAAGGGCATCGCGGACATCCCCGGCGAGAAGATCTTCTTCCTCCAGCTGGCGGACGCACCGCTGATGGCGATGGACGTCCTCCAGTGGAGCAGGCACTACCGCTGCTTCCCCGGCCAGGGCGGCTTCGACCTCGCCCCTCTGGTGGCCGCCACTGTACGGGCCGGATACCAAGGGCCCCTGTCGCTCGAAGTGTTCAACGACGTCTTCCGGCAGGCAGGGGCCGCCTCCACCGCCGTCGACGCGCTCCGCTCGCTGCTCCTGCTCGAGGAGTCGGCCGGTCTGTCCGCGCTCCCCGCAGCGCCCGCACCCTCCGGCTTCGCCTTCGCCGAGCTGACCGCGGCCGACACCGAACCGGTGCGCGGAGTGCTCGACGCTCTCGGCTTCGCCCACACCGCCCGGCACACCTGGAAGCCGGTCGAACTGTGGGAACAGGGCGATGCCCGCATCCTGCTCAACACCGGGGTCAGCGGCCGCCGTCAAGGTCCGGCGCTGACCGCCGTCGGCGTGGAGACCCCCGCCCCGGACCGAGCCGCGCGGCGCGCCGAAGCGGTGCTCGCACCCGTGGTGCCGCGACGTCGGGCCCCGAGCGACGCGCCGCTCGACGCGGTTGCCGCGCCTGACGGCACGGAGGTCTTCTTCTGCCGCACGGGGCAGCCCGACCACCCCAGCTGGACCGGTGACTTCACCGACGTACCGCCGCGCGCTCGACCGGGAGAGCAGCCGGGGGAGCAGCCCGGGGAGCAGGGCGAACCGGCGGGAATCGTCCGTCACATCGACCACATCGCGCTCACCCAGCCCTGGCACCAGTTCGACGAGGCATCACTGTTCCACCGGGGGGTGTTGGGCCTGGAGGCGGACGGCAGCCTCGACCTGGCCGACCCCTACGGACTCGTGCGCAGCCGGGCCGTCGCGTCACCCGACGGCGGTGTGCGCATCGTCCTCAACATCGCGCCGGCGCCGGATGCCGACGGCGCCCGCCTCCAGCACATCGCGCTTGCGACGGACGACATCGTCGGCGCCGCCCGGCGCGTGCGGGAACGCGGCGCGGGCCTGCTGCCGATTCCCGCCAACTACTACGACGACCTCGACGCCCGCTACGAGCTGGAGCCCGAGCACCTGGCCACGCTGGCGGAGCTCGGCATCCTCTACGACCGGGACGAGAACGGCGAGTTCCTCCACTGCTACACCGTCACGGTCGGGCGGGTGTTCTTCGAGCTGGTGCAGCGCACGGGCGGCTACCGGGGATACGGGGCCCAGAACGCGGCCGTACGTCTCGCCGCCCAGCATCTGCACCAGCATTAGCCCGCATCTGCACCAGCACTAGACTGACCGGCGCCGGAGAGTCCGCCTTGAGGAGCTGCATGGCCGCCGCCGTCCCCCCGTCGTCCCCGCCCGCCAAGCGAACCCGGGACGCGGCCCGTACCCAGGGGGAGATCCTCGATGTGGCCACCGAGGAGTTCGCCCGCATGGGATACGCGGGGGCCAGGGTGGACGAGATCGCCGCCCGCATGCGGACCACGAAGCGGATGATCTACTACTACTTCGGCAGCAAGGACCAGTTGTTCACCGCGGTCCTGGAGCGGGCGTACACGGTCATCCGGCAGGAGGAACAGCAGCTCGACGTCGGGCATCTGGACCCGGTGTCGGCCATCCGCCGCCTTGCCGAGGTCACCTTCGACCACCACGAGGCCCACCCGGACTTCATCCGTCTCGTCAGCATCGAGAACATCCACGAGGCGAAGCACATCGGTGCCTCGCCGAGTCTGGCCTCCCTCAGCTCTCCCGCGATCGACATCATCGCCTCGATCCTCGAAGCAGGGCGCGAGCAGGGCGTGTTCACGGCCGAGGTGGACGCCGTCGACCTGCACGCGATGATCAGCTCGTTCTGCTTCTTCCGGGTCTCCAACCGGCACACGTTCCACGCGCTCTTCGGCCGGGACCTCACCGAGGTGCCCCGCCGCGAGCACTACCGGACGATGCTGGGGGACATGGTCATCTCCTACCTGACCTCGGCTGCTTGACCTCAGCTTTCTGACCTTCGCGGGTCGGCACCACCATCACCTCGGTGCCGGCCGCGCGCACCGCCCGCACCTGCTCCGCCGCGAGGCCGTCGTCCACGATCAGCAGATCGAAGTCGGCCAGGGGCGCAAGCGCGTACAGACCGTCCTTGCAGAACTTGGTGTGGTCCGCGACCAGTACCCGACGCGCCGCGCACTCCATCATCGCCCGCTTGACCTGCACCGTCTCCGGCGAGGTGTGATAGCAGCGGCCGTTGGTGACGGCCGTCGTCGACATGAAGAGCACATCGGCGCGAAAGGCACGGACCGCGTCCGCGGTGTGCAGGCCCATGAACGCGTCGTACGCCGGGAAGTACGCACCGCCCAGCGTGATCAGCGAGACGCCGGGTTCCTTCGCGAGCGTGGTGACGGCGGGCAACGAGTTGGTGATCACGGTCAGCGGGGTGTGCTCGGTGGCCTGGTGCGCGAGCAGCAGACAGGTCGTGCTGTCGTCGAGCAGCACCGTCTGACCCGGCACAAGGAGCGTCGCCGCGGCCCGCGCGAGGAGCTGCTTGGTCTGCGCCATGGTGGCCATCCGCTCCGCGAAGCCGCCGTGGAACTGCGCCGACGGCAACCCGGTCGCACCGCCCCGCACCTTGCGCAGCCACCCCTGCGCCTGAAGGGCGTCCAGATCGCGGTGCGCGGTCATCAGGCTGATGCCGAACTCCTCGGCGAGATCCGCGGTACGCACGAAGCCGCGGCCGATGACGGCGTCACGCAGCTGCCTTCGCCGCTCCTCCTGGGCCTCGACCCGGTCCATCGCAGCGCTCCCTCCGGTGCCCGTGCCCTGTGCTGTGCTGGTGTCGTGCGGGGCGCGTGTGTGAACTCGCCGCGTTATGTTCGCACGGATTTAACGCGCCCCTGTTGAGGAAGACGGCGTCCGCGAGCCGCTCCGGCAGGACACAACACGGCAGGTCGCCGCCCCGATGGGAAGATTCCGGCCGCCATTGACTCGCCTTTCCGGCCAGCTGTTCCATCAGCTCGTCCATCCCTCCTGCCCCCGCCGCAGAAAGGCGAGAGTCGATGACGACACCTCCGCCTCCTCCTCCGCGTTCGCCGATCACACGCCTTGTCACACGCCTTGGCATTCCGCCGACCCTTGCCTGGGGCTACCTCGGGCTGCTCCTCTTCATGATCGGAGACGGGGTCGAGTCCGGCTATCTCTCGCCGTACCTGATCGACGAGGGCATCTCGCAGCCACGCGTCGCGCTCCTCTTCACCGTCTACGGAGGCGCCGCGGCCATCGCCGCCTGGCTCTCCGGAGTGCTGTCCGACCTGTGGGGCCCGCGCCGCGTCATGTGGACCGGCCTGGGCATCTGGGGCGTCTTCCAACTGCTCTTCCTCGTCCTGGCCATCCCCATGACCAGCTATCCGCTGATGATGCTCGGGTACGGCCTGCGCGGCCTGGGCTACCCGCTGTTCGCCTACGGCTTCCTTGTCTGGATCGCCTCCGTGGCGCCGCGCGCCCGGCTCGGCACGGCCATGGGCTGGTTCTGGTTCGCCTTCACCGGCGGTCTGCCCACCCTCGGCTCACTGGTCGCCAGCGGACTCATCCCGCAGATCGGCGCGTACGCCACGCTGTGGTCCGCACTGGCCCTGGTGGCCGCGGGCGGTCTCATCGCCCTGCTCCTCGTCCGTGACGACCGGGGCGGGAAGCGGCCGCGCAGCGAGGGCGAAGGCCCGCTCGCCACGCTCGTCGGCAGCGTCACGGTCCTGTGGCGCAATCCCCGGGTCGGCGCGGGGTCGCTCGCACGGGTCATCAACACGGCCTCGCAGTTCGGCTTCTTCGTCATCATGCCGATCCACTTCACGAAGACGGTCGGCTTCAGCCTCACCGAGTGGCTGCACCTGCTCAGTGCGATGTTCGCGACCAACATCTTCGCCAACCTGCTGTTCGGCGTGGTGGGCGACCGGTTCGGCTGGCGCCGCACCATCGCCTGGTTCGGCGGCGCCGGCTGCACCGTCAGTACGCTGCTGCTCTTCTACGTCCCGGACGTGGCGGGCGACAGCTTCCTGCTCGCGCTCCTTGCCGCCGCCTTCTACGGCGCTACGCTGGCCGGATATGTACCGCTTTCAGCCCTCGTGCCCTCGCTGGAGCCGCGGCACAAGGGGCAGGCGCTCGCCGCTCTCAACCTGGGTGCGGGCGCCAGCACCTTCATCGGGCCCGCGGTCGTCGCCGTCTTCGTCGGGCCGCTCGGCGTCACAGGGGTGGTCTGGATTTTCGCGGGGATGCATGCGGTGAGCACCGTGCTCGCGCTCTTCCTGAAGCTGCCGGACGACGCGGGTGCGGCGGAGACGGCCAGTGCCTCGCCGGACGCCGCGCCCGCCACCGCGTCGGCCCCGGCGTGACCTCGGGCGCAACCCCGGGCGTGACCCCCGGCGAGAAAGGACTCGACTGATGTCCGTACTGACCATTGACGTCGGCACCACGATGATCAAGGCGGTCGTCTTCGACGACCAGGGCAAGGAGATCACGGTCTCCCGGCTCGCCACCGAAGTCCTCCGCCCCCACCCCGGCTGGGCGGAACAGGACATGGACGCCGTCTGGAACGCCGTCGTCCACACCGTCCGCAGCGTGCTCTCCGGCCTCGCCGACCCCGTCTGGCTGGTGTCCTTCACCGCCCAGGGCGACGGCGCCTGGCTCGTCGACGAGGACGGCCGCCCCACGGGGCCCGCGATCCTGTGGTCCGACGGCCGGGCCGGAGACCTGCTCACCGCCTGGCAGCGCGAGGGTGTCCTCGAAGCGGCCTTCCGCCGCAACGGCTCGCTGACCTGCGCCGGCATGCCCAACGCCCTCTTCAGCTGGCTAGCCGCCCACGACCCGGACCGCCTCGCACGCTCCCGTACCTCACTCACTGCCGCAGGCTGGCTCTTCCTGCGCCTCACCGGAGTCCGGGCATGCGACGAATCCGACGCCTCCGCCCCGTTCCTCGACCACACCACCGGGGGCTACGACCCGCAGATCCTCGACCTGTTCGGCCTCGGCGAGTACCACCGGCTCCTGCCGACCGTCCTCGGCGAGTCGGAGCGGATCGCCGAGATCACCGGCGATGCCGCGGGCCAACTGGGACTCCCTGCCGGTCTTCCGGTCGTGATGTCCCCGTACGACATCGCCTCCACCGCGCGCGGCGTCGGCGTGGTCAACCCCGGCCAGGCGTGCAGCATCCTCGGCACCACCCTGTGCACGGAGATCGTCCGTACGGACGTGGACACCAGCGGTGAACCGTCCGGCATCAACATCGCCTACCGGGGCCGCGAACGGGTGCTGCGTGCCTTCCCCACCCTCAACGGCGCCGAAGTGCTCGGCTGGGCAGCGCAGATGCTGGGTCTTTCCGGGCCGCCGGAGCTGGCGCGCCTCGCCTTCGAGTCGGAGCCCGGCGCCCGCGGCCTCATGTTCCTGCCCTACCTCTCCCCGGCCGGGGAACGCGCGCCGTTCCTCGACCCGGGCGCCCGCGGCTCGTTCTGGGGGCTGTCTCTCGAGCACTCCCGCGCCGACATGGCCCGCGCCGTGTTCGACGGGCTCTCGCTGGTCCTGCGCGACTCCCTCGCGGCGGCCCGTACGGACGTGAGCGAGCTGCGGCTGTGCGGCGGCGGTGCCAACAGTGACGCGTGGTGCGCGCTGATCGCCGACGCGACGGGCGTGCCGACCGCCCGCTCCGGCGACACCGAGCTGGGCGCCAAGGGAGCCTTCCTCACCGGGCTCGTCCGCTCCGGCGCCGAGACCAGCATGCATACCGCTGCCGCCAAGTACGTCCGGATGCACAGCAGTTGGGATCCGGACCCGGAGCGAGCGCAGTTCTACGCCGCCCTGTACGAGGACTTCCTCGGCTGGCGGACCATAGCCCGCGAGGCCGGGTGGCGGGGCCGTGCGACATGGCAGGGGAGCAGCGCCGCGGTGCCGGGAGTGGCCCCGTACGACGGCGACAGCATCCGCATCACCCCGGGAGACACCCATGTCTGAGCCCCGCTCCGCCGACCACGCCCCCGGCTCCCTCGACGGCATCTGGCTCGGCCTCGATCTCGGCACCCAGAGCGCCCGCTGCGTCGCCGTCGACGGCACCGGGCAGCTCCTCGCCGCCGCCTCCCGGCCGTTGACGAGCCACCGCGACGGCGTACGCCACGAGCAGGACCCCGAGCAGTGGTGGACCGCGCTGTCCGACGCCTGCCGCGAAGCCGTCGGCGGACTCGACGCGCGGCGGATCCGCGGGCTCGCGATCGACGGCACCTCCGGGACGATCCTGCTCGCCGACGCCGCGGGCAGCCCGCTCACCCCCGGCCTGATGTACGACGACGGGCGCGCCGCCGATCAGGCGGAGACCGTCAACGAAGCCGGGGGAGACGTCTGGCGGGAGCTCGGCTACCGCAGCATGCAGCCCTCCTGGGCGCTGCCGAAGCTGCGCTGGCTCCTGGACCACGATGCGGCGGCGACCGGGGAGGGAGTCCGGCTCCTGCACCAGGTCGACCTGATCACCTGGCGTCTCGCCGGGCAGCAGGTCGCCGGCGACGCAAGCCATGCCCTCAAGACCGGCTACCATCTGGTCGACGAATGCTGGCCGCGCAAGGTCATGGCCGAACTCGGCGTCCCCGACGGCCTGTTGCCCGAAGTCGTACGCCCCGGCAGCGTGCTCGGCACCGTGTGCGCCGCGGCGGCCGAAGCCACCGGCATCCCCGAAGGCACCGCCCTCGTCGCCGGAATGACCGACGGCTGCGCCGCCCAGATCGGCGCCGGAGCCCTGGAGCCCGGCGCCTGGAACTCGGTGCTCGGCACCACCCTCGTCCTCAAGGGCACGAGCCCGCACCTGGTCCGCGACCCGGCGGGCGTCGTGTACTGCCACCGCGGCCCCGGCGACACCTGGCTGCCGGGCGGCGCATCCAGCAGCGGCGCGGGCGTCATCTCCCGGCACTTCCACGGCGAGGACCTGGACATGCTCACCGAGCAGGCCGCCGCGCTCGACCCGGACGCGGTCGCCTACCCCCTGGTCTCCACCGGCGGTGAACGCTTCCCCTTCCGCGCCCCGCAAGCCGAGCCCTTCATCCTCGGAGAAGTTCCCACCCGGGCAGCCGAGTTCCACGCCCACCTCCTCGGCGTCGCCTGCCTGGAACGGCTCTGCCTCGACTATCTCGACCACCTCGGCGCCCCCGTCGACGGACCGCTCACCCTCACCGGCGGCGGCGCCCGCAACCGCTACTGGTGCCGACTGCGCGCCGAGGTCCTCGGACGTCCCGTACGCCTGCCGGAACAGGCCGAGGGCGCCATCGGCATGGCGGTGCTCGCCGCTACGGCCTCCGGCGCGAGCCTCCAGGAGGCGGCCGCCGCCATGGTCCGCATCGGCGCCGAGATCCACCCCTCGCCGGCCCGCACCGCCCGCTACCTCCCCGTCTACCTCCGCTTCATCGACGAACTCACCCGCCGTGGCTGGCTCGACCAGACCGTGGCCGACCACGCCCGCAGGAGGGCAGCGCAGTGACCGACTTCATCCTCGTACGCCATGGCGAAACCGTCTGGCACGCGGAGAACCGCTATGCGGGACGCACCGATGTGCCCCTCACCGAGCACGGACACGAGCAGGCCGCCTCGCTCGCCGAGTGGGCCCGCACGGCGGGGCTCACGGCCGTCTGGAGCTCCCCGCTCTCGCGCGCCCGGCTCACCGCAGCCCCCGCCGCCGACGCCTGCGGCCTCACCCCGCGCGTCGACGAGCGGCTCTACGAACTCGACTTCGGCCGGGGCGACGGCCTGACCAGGGACGAGATGCGTGAGCGCTTCCCGGAGCAGTTGGCGGCCTTCCTCGACGACCCGGTCGAGAACCACCTGCCCGGCGGCGAGGACCCGCGCGATGCCGCCGTACGCGCCGCCGCCTGCCTGGCCGACATCGCCCGCGAACAGCCGGACGGCAGAGTCCTTCTCGTCGCCCACTCCACCCTCGTCCGCGTCCTGCTCTGCCATCTCCTCGGCATCCCGCTCGGCGAATACCGCCGGGTCTTCCCCCAACTGTTCAACGGCGCCCTCACGGAGATCCGGGTCGAGGACGGGCGGACCGCACTGCTGCGTCTCAACACCCCGGCGACGAGCGAGACCCCTGCCTTCCGCTGACCACAGGACCCACCCCTCAGGAGAGATCACCCCATGAGCACCACCGTCCTCGCCGCCGGAAACCACTTCATCCGCCCGAGCCTGTTCACCGAGGCCGTGCGCGCCGCCGCAGGGGAACTGCCGCTGGATGTCCGCGAGCTCCGGTTCCCCTGGCCGCACACCCCGTTCGGCCCGGTCGCCGAGGTCATCGAGGCATCCGGCAGCGAGGAGGAGATGATCGAGGCGCTCCAGGGCGTGCGGATCTGTGTCACCGAGCACGGCCCGCTCACCGAGCGCATCCTCGCCGCCTGCCCCGATCTGAAGCTGTTCTGCACCAGCCGCGGCGGCCCGGTCAACGCCAACCTCGAAGCCGCGACCCGGCACGGCGTGGCGGTCTGCTACGCCCCCGGGCGCAACGCGACCGCCACCGCGGAACACACCCTGACCCTGCTGCTCGCAGCGGCCCGAGGCGTCGGCGACACCCACACCGACCTGCGCGAGGGCACCTGGCGCGGCGACTACTACGACTACGACAACTGCGGCATCGAGATCGACGGCGCGACCGTCGGCCTGATCGGCTACGGCGCCATCGGCAGCCGGGTCGCCAAGGTCCTGCGCGCCCTGGGCGCCGAGGTCCTGGTGCACGACCCGTACGTACGGCCCGAGGCACTTGCCGGTATCGCGGAACAGGTCTCCCTGGACGAACTGCTCCGCCGCTCGCGCATCGTCTCCCTGCACGCCCGGGTCACCGACGAGACCAAGGGCATGATCGGCCGCGAGCAGATCGCCGCGATGCCCCGCGGGTCGATCCTCGTCAACTGCGCCCGAGGCGCGCTGCTCGACTACGAAGCCGCCTGCGACGCGCTGGAATCCGGGCACCTCTCCGGCGCGGGCTTCGACGTCTTCCCCGAGGAGCCGCTGCCCGCCGACTCGCGTCTCCTTACCGCCCCGGGTGTCGTCCTCACCCCGCACATCGCGGGCGGCAGCCAGCAGGTCGCGCACAAGGCCGCGAACATCGTGGCCGCCGAGGTCGGCCGATTCCTGCGCGGCGAACCGCTGGAGCACTGCGCCAACCCCGAGGTGCTCAAGCTGGGTTGAGGCCCGTGTCGGCGGCGTAGCCTGCGATCAGGAGGTGGTTGTATGCGCGAGGCATCATCATCGGGATCGGGGCATCCGGCGGGAGTCCCGGCGGCCGGGGACCCGGGGCTCTTCGGTCCCTCGTCCGTGACCTGGCAGATGCACGGCGACCCGATGATGTGGGTCGCCGGGATCCGCGCCCTGTATCTGCAGGCCCTGCACCCCCGCGCGGTCCGCGGCGTCATGCAGAACTCCGACTTCCGCAAGGACGCCTGGGGTCGCCTCATGCGCATCGCGAACTTCGTGGGCACCACCACGTACGGCACCACCGAGGTCGCCGAGCACGCGGGCGCGCGGGTGCGGACGATCCATACGATGCTCAAGGCCACCGACCCCGACACGGGCGAGCGGTACGGCGTCGACGAGCCCGAGCTGCTGCTCTGGGTGCACTGCGCCGAGATCGACTCCTATCTCCATGTCGCACGCCGCTCCGGGTTCCGCCTGACCGACGACCTCGCCGACCGGTACATCGACGAACACCGGGAGAGCGCCCGTCTTGTCGGCCTCGACCCCGCCGACGTACCGGCGTCGAGCGCCGAACTCGCCGCGTACTTCGAGCGGGTGCGGCCCGAACTCGCCGTGGGGCAGGAGGCGCGCGATGTCGACGACTTCCTCCAACGCCCGCCGACCCACGCCCTGTTGGTTCCGGCGCGCGCCCTGCTGTGGCGGCGCGTGGCGAATCTGGCGTACGCCTCGCTGCCGCCCTACGCCCACGAGCTGTACGGCAGGACGGCCCCGCCGCCCGGCACCGTGACCCGGCGCCTCGTCACCACCGGCACCATCCTGCGCACCGTCCCCGCACGTATACGCTGGCAACTTCCCCCGAAACACATTCTGCGGGCCATGGTCAGGCTCGGGCCCGGCGCGCGGCCTGCCCCGTACAAACTCGACAGACGGGCAGCCATACTGGATATGCCGGGGAGGGCGAAGCGAGGCAACGGGGGCGACGGCGGGAGATGGCGGACACCAGGCTGATCCAGGGCCGGTACCGGCTGCTGGACCTGATCGGGCGCGGCGGCATGGGCGAGGTGTGGCGTGCGCGGGACGAGTCCCTCGGGCGCAGGGTCGCCGTGAAGTGCCTCAAGCCGATGGGGCCGCAGCACGACCAGTCCTTCACGCGCGTACTGCGCGAGAGGTTCCGGCGCGAGGCGCGCGTGGCTGCGGCGCTGCAGCACCGCGGCGTCACCGTCGTGCATGACTTCGGGGAGCACGACGGCGTCCTGTATCTGGTCATGGAACTGCTCGAAGGGCGCAACCTCAGTCAGCTTCTCGAGGACAACAAACAGCATCCGCTGCCCGTCGCGGACGTCGTGGAGATCGCCGACCAGGTCGCCGCCGCGCTCGCTTACACCCATGAACAGGGCATCGTGCACCGGGACCTGAAGCCCGCGAACATCATGCGGCTCACGGACGGCACGGTGAAGATCTGCGACTTCGGCATCGCACGCCTCGGCCACGACATCGGCTTCACCTCGCGCCTGACCGGCACGGGCATCGCGATGGGCACACCGCACTACATGTCGCCCGAGCAGATCAGCGGCTCCCAGGTCGACCAGCGCAGCGACCTCTACTCCTTCGGGTGCGTCCTGTACGAGATCGCCACCGGGGCGCCGCCCTTCGACCTGGAGGACGCCTGGGCGGTGCTCGTCGGCCACCGCGACACGGCTCCCGAGCCGCCGCGCAGGCACCGCGAAGAACTCCCCGAATACTTCGAGAAGATCGTCCTCGACCTGCTCGCCAAGGAACCGGACGAGCGACCCGACGACGCGCGCGAGCTGGGGCGCCGCATCGTCGCGGGCCGCGCCGTCCCCTCGTACATCCCGACCGCCGTCACCCCGCCCGTGCGCCGCCCGGAGCAGCCGCCCTCGCGCGAGCCGCGGCTTCCCTCGTGGACCCGCGGCATGACGACCGGGCACAAGGCGAACGGCGGGCCCGCGCTGCGCGCGACACCGCCCGACGCGGCGGCGGGCCTGACCGGCGAGTGGATCCCGCGCACCGACGCGCGCCGGGCCGCGGCGCCGCGCCGGCCCGAACGGCCCACGCCGTCACCGGAGGTGGTTGCCACCCTCGTCAGCAGGCACAACGCGGGCCTGAGCCTGGGACGCCTGGGACGCTGGGCCGAGGCGGGCGAGGTGCACCGCGCGGTGGCCGCCGAGCGGGAGCACGCCCTTGGCCCCGACCATCCGGATACGCTCGCCAGCCGCTACGAAGTGGGATTCACCCTCAGCCGCACCGGACGGGCTGCCGACGCCCTGCGGGAGTACGGGCGCGTCGCGCAGGGCAGGGAACGCACACTGGGCACCGAGCACCCCGACACGCTCGCCGCCCGTCAGGAAATGGCCTACGTCCTGGGGCAGCTGGGGCGGCACTTCGAGGCCCACCAGACGTACACGGCGGTGCTCGCCGTACGGGAGCGGACCGCGGGCGCCGATCACCCCGACACCCTGCGCTGCCGTCACAACCTCGCGTACAACCTCAGCAGGCTCGGCCGCCTCGAGGACTCCTACCAGCTGGCCCGCGAGGTCGCGACGGCCCGCGCGCGCGTCCTGGGCGACACCCACCCCGACACCCTCGTCACGCGCTACGAAGTCGCCTACGCACTGGGCCAGTTGGGCCGCTGGCCCGAGGCGCTCCAGACCTACCGCGAGGTCGCCGACGCACGCGGGCGGGCGCTCGGCTCCGATCACCCCGACACCCTCGCCGCGCGCTACGAAGTGGGGATCAGTCTCGGCCGCCTCGGCCGCAGCGGCGAGGCCCTCGAGCTGTACCGCGACCTGATCGACGACCGCACCCGCGTGAACGGCCCTTCCGACCCCGAGACCCTGCGCGCCCGGCACGGCCTCGGCGTCAACCTCGGCCGCCAGGGCCGCTGGGAGGAAGCCCTCGCAGAGGCCCGTGACGTCTGCGCGATCCGCGAACGCGTCCTCGGCGGCGACCACCCGGACACCCTGGTCAGCCGCCGTGAGGTGGCCGTGGGTCTGGGCTGGCTGGGCCGTTGGGCGGACGCGCTCACCGAGTACCGCAGGGTCGCTGCCGCGCGTGAGCAGGTACTTGGCGCCGACCATCCCGACGCCCTCGCCAGCCGCAACGACGAAGCACACTGCCTGGAGCAGCTGGGCCGCGGCACCGAGGCGGTCGAGCTCTACCGGCGGGTGGCGGCGCTGCGCCAGCAGCGGGCGTCCGGAGGGCGCTGACGGGGCTGACGGGACTGGCGGCGCCGAGGGCGCTTTGGGTGTGACAATCGCACCACGCGGCAGGGCCTCGTGTTAGTAAGGGCTATGCCTCCTCGCGATCGATACGACGCCGTCATCGTCGGCGGTGGTCACAACGGACTCGTCGCCGCCGCCTACCTCGCCCGCGCAGGACGCTCCGTCCTGCTCCTGGAGCGGCTCTCCGGCACCGGTGGCGCCGCCGTGTCCAGCCGCCCCTTCGCCGGCGTCGACGCCCGGCTCTCGCGCTACTCGTACCTGGTCAGCCTCCTGCCGCGGAAGATCGTCAGGGACCTCGACCTGGACTTCAGGGTGCGCACCCGCACCGTCTCCTCCTACACCCCGACCGAACGCGACGGGCGTCCTGCCGGACTGCTCGTCGGCGGGGGCGAAGCGCGCACCCGGGAAGCGTTCGAGCGGCTCACGGGCGGACCACGGGAGTACGAGGCGTGGCGGGAGTTCTACGCCATGACGGGAGAGGTCGCGGAGCGGGTGTTCCCCACGCTCACCGAACCCCTTCCGACGCGCGACGCACTGCGCGAGCGCGTCGGTGACGAGACCGCCTGGCGGGCGCTCTTCGAGGAGCCCATCGGCGCCGCCATCGAGGAACGGTTCCAGGACGACCTGGTGCGCGGAGTGGTGCTCACCGACGCCCTCATCGGCACGTTCGCCGACGCCCACGACCTGTCCCTGCGTCAGAACCGCTGCTTCCTCTACCACGTCATCGGCGGCGGCACCGGCGACTGGAACGTGCCCGTCGGCGGCATGGGCGCGCTCACCGGCGCCCTGGCCGACGCGGCACGCGCGGCGGGCGCCGAGCTCGCCACGGACCACGAGGTCACCCGCATCGAGACGGACGGACAGAGCGCCGAGGTCACCTACCGGACGTCCGAGCGCGAAGCCACCGTCGCCGCACGGCACGTCCTGGTCAACGCCTCACCGCAGGAACTCGCCGCCCTCGTCGGCGACACACCGCCCGCCCCGGCCGAAGGCGCCCAGCTCAAGGTCAACATGCTGCTCGAACGCCTTCCGAGACTGTGCGACACCTCCGTCGACCCGCACGAGGCCTTCGCCGGGACCTTCCACATCGGGGAGGGATACGGCGAGTTGGCAACCGCGTACGTCCAGGCCGCGGCCGGAGAGCTGCCGTCCGCACCGCCGTCCGAGATCTACTGCCACTCCCTCACGGACCCCAGCATCCTCGCCCCCGACCTCGTCGAGCGCGGCTTCCAGACCCTCACGCTCTTCGGACTGCACACGCCCGCGCGCCTCTTCGCCCACGACAACGACGCCGTACGGGCCGAACTCCTCAAGTCGACCCTGGCGCAGCTGGACGCCCACCTGGCCGAGCCGCTCGCCGACTGCCTGGCCACCGACGTGGACGGCCGCCCGTGCATCGAGGCCAAGACCCCGCTCGACCTGGAACGCGACCTGCGCCTGCCCGGCGGCAACATCTTCCACCGTGACCTGGCCTTCCCCTACGCCCAGGACGACACCGGGCGCTGGGGCGTGGAGACGCGGCACGCGAACGTCCTGCTGTGCGGGGCGGGTGCCGTGCGCGGCGGCGGGGTCAGCGGCATCCCCGGGCACAACGCCGCCATGGCCGCGCTGGGGGAGTAGGGGGCCTCAGTCGGCTGAAGGAGCCCACCCCACCGCCTCGATGCGTGCCGCGTCGGCGGGCCGTGCCTCGTCGAAGGCGGTACGGCCGCCGTCCTCGACCCGCAGCCCGTCGGCGTACGCGCCGCGCCCCACGTAGAGCTGGTCCGTCGCGTACCGCCAGCGAAGGCGCACCCGCTCGCCCCGCAGGTCCGCGAGGTCCGCGGTGAGGCGGTGCCAGACGCGCCCCGACCAGCCGGATGCGGCGCCGTCGGGGTGCGGGCGAGGATCCGAGCCCCTGTGCCGCGTCGTGAACGGCACCGGCTGCCACGTCGTGCCGTCGTCGCGCGAGGACTCCAGACACAGCTGGTCCGAGCCCGGCTCGGTGTCCCACCACAGTTCGCACCGCAGCGTCGCCCGGTCCGTGGTGAGGTCGAGCGGCGGCAGGGTCAGGGTGGCCGATGCCGCGTTCGCCATGCCGGAGAACCACGCGGTGCGCCCGTGCGCGGGACGTACCGGAACGGCGCGTGCCATACGGTTCGCCGTCGCCACCCGGGGTGCCGAGCCGGAGCGCCAACTGCGCACCGGGTGCACGGAGTTGCCGAGGACGACGAGGAAGGAGTCGGTCGTCGGGTCGAGGACGAGGGAGGTGCCGGTGAATCCCGTGTGGCCCGCGGTGCGGGGCGTCGCCATCGCCCCCATGTACCAGTGCTGGTAGAGCTCGAAGCCCAGGCCGTGCTCGTCGCCGGGGAAGGCGGTGTTGAAGTCGGTGAACATCAGCTTCACGGACTCGGCGGAGAGGATGCGGGCGCGGCCGTAGACCCCGTCGTTGAGCAGCGTGCGGCCGAGGATCGCGAGGTCCCAGGCGCAGGAGAAGACACCCGCGTGCCCTGCGACCCCGCCGAAGCCGAAGGCGTTCTCGTCGTGCACCTCGCCCCACACCATGCCGCGGTCAAGGCCCGACCAGGGCAGACGGGCGTCCTCGGTGGCGGCGATCTTCGGCTGCCAGGAGGCGGGCGGGTTGTAGCGGGTGCGGTGCATCCCGAGTGGAGCGGTGATCTCGTCGTGGAGCAGTGCGTCCAGGGTGCGGCCCGTGATCTCTTCGATGACCAGCTGGAGCGAGATCAGATTCAGGTCGGAGTACAGATACTTGGTGCCCGGCGGGTTGAGGAGCGTCTCCTGCCAGATCAGGCGCAGCTGACCCTCGCGCGTGGGCTCTTTGTAGAGCGGGATCCAGGCGCGGAAACCCGAGGTGTGGGTGAGGAGCTGGCGGACGGTGACGTCCTGTTTGCCCGCGCCCCCGAAATCGGGGAGGTACGAGGCGACCCTCGCTTCCAGCTCCAGCTTGCCGCGCTCGATCTGCTGCACCGCGAGCAGCGAGGTGAACAGCTTGGAGACGGAGGCGAGGTCGAAGACCGTGTCCTTGGCCATCGCGATCTGCCGGTCGGCCGGCAGCTCGACGCCGGTGTCGGTCTTCTCGTCGTACGCCGCGTAGCGCACCGCCTTGCCGATGGGCTGGTGCAGTGCCACCGTGCCGCCGCGGCCCGCGAGCAGGACGGCGCCCGCGTACCAGGGGTGCTTGGGGGATGGGTCGAGGAACTTCTCTGCGTCGGCGACCAGTTGCCGCAGATGCCCGGCGAGCAGCCCGGCGCGCTCGGGGGTGCCGGGCCGCAGTGTCGGACGCCCGGCGCCGGTCACGGAGCCCGTCGCCGCCGCGGCAGGGCCCGCGGGGAACGGCACGAGGGCGAGCGCGCCACCCAACGCGGCTACCCGTGCGCCCAGTTGGCGTCGGCTCAGACCGCTGCCCGCTCTGTCCGCCGCCCCGCTGTCCTCGGCCGTGACCGTGCCCCCTCCTGAAACTCTCCTGAACTGAAATTATCTTTCGGGATCACAAGAGACTGCTGAAACTTTCATGTCAGGGCAGTGCCCTGTCAACCACGGGCGCCCAGCAAAGATCTGACACTGCATCAGAAAACCTCTTCCGTCGTCCGGACGGCTGCGGCATCCTGCGGCCATGCAGACAGACCTGAGCAGGAAACTGGGGATCGAGCACGCCATCTTCGGCTTCACGCCCTTCCCGGCGGTGGCGGCCGCCATCAGCAGGGCGGGCGGATTCGGTGTGCTCGGCGCGGTCCGCTACACGGCGCCCGACGAGCTGGCCCGGGATCTCGACTGGATGCAGGAGCACGTCGATAGCCGGCCCTACGGACTCGATGTCGTGATGCCCGCGAAGAAGGTGGAGGGGGTGAGCGAGTCCGAAGTCGAGGCGATGATCCCTGAAGCGCACCGGCAGTTCGTCAAGGACACCCTCGGCAAGTACGGCGTACCCGAACTGGCCGAAGGCGAAGCTTCCGGCTGGCGTATCACCGGATGGATGGAGCAGGTTGCCCGCAATCAGCTCGACGTCGCCTTCGACTACCCGATCAAGCTGCTCGCCAACGCGCTCGGCTCACCACCTGCCGACGTCATCCAGCGCGCCCACGACCACGATGTCCTGGTCGCCGCCCTTGCGGGCAGCGCCCGGCACGCGCGGAAGCACGCGGACGCGGGTATCGACATCGTCGTGGCGCAGGGCTACGAGGCGGGCGGCCACACCGGCGAGATCGCCTCCATGGTCCTGACACCGGAAGCCGTCGAGGCCGTCGCGCCGCTGCCGGTGCTCGCGGCGGGCGGCATCGGCAGCGGCGAGCAGATCGCGGCCGCGTTCGCGCTCGGCGCGCAGGGCGTGTGGCTCGGCTCCCTCTGGCTCACCACGACGGAGGCCGACCTCCACTCGCGGGCGCTCACCGAGAAGCTCCTGGCGGCGGGTTCGGGCGACACGGTCCGCTCACGCGCCCTCACGGGCAAACCCGCACGCCAGCTGCGCACCGAATGGACCGACGCCTGGGACGACCCGGACGGGCCCGGCACGCTGCCCATGCCGCTGCAGGGGCTCCTGGTCGCCGAGGCGGTCTCGCGCATTCAGAAGTACGAGGTCCAGGCGCTGCTCGGCACGCCCGTCGGGCAGATCGTCGGCCGGATGAACAGCGAACGCAGCGTCCAGGTGGTCTTCGACGAGCTGACCCGCGGTTTCGAGCGTGCCATCGACCGCGTGAACCGCATTGCCGGACGCGACTGACGACCGGACGCGGGACCGGACGCGACTGACGAGATGACGGAGGAGAGGTCCATATGAGCAGCATGCCGGGCAGTACGCCCCCCAACGGCTTCTGGGCGCAGGCCGAAGCGGACCCGGACCGCACGGTACTGACCGCGCCCGACGGCGAGGAGTGGACCGCGCGGCGCCTGCACGCGGCGACCAACCAGCTCGTCCACGGGCTGCGCGCCGCGGGCCTCGAGCGCGGTGACGCCTTCGCCGTCGTGCTGCCCAACGGCATCGAGTTCCTCACCGCGTACCTGGCGGCCTCGCAGGCGGGCTTCTACCTGGTCCCGGTCAATCACCACCTGGTCGGACCGGAGATCGCCTGGATCGTCGCCGACTCCGGTGCCAAGGTGCTCGTCGCGCACGAGCGGTTCGCGCAGGCGGCCACCCACGCCGCCGACGAGGCGAAGCTCCCGGCCACGCACCGGTACTCGGTGGGCGACGTCAACGGCTTCCGCCCGTACACCGAACTCCTCGCAGGGCAACCGGAGTCCGTGCCCGACGCGCGCACCCTCGGCTGGGTCATGAACTACACCTCGGGCACCACGGGACGCCCGCGCGGCATCCGGCGCCCGCTGTCCGGGAAACTCCCCGAGGAGTCCTACCTCGGCGGCTTCCTCGGCATCTTCGGCGTCAAGCCCTTCGACGGCAACGTGCACCTCGTCTGCTCGCCGCTCTACCACACCGCGGTCCTCCAGTTCGCGGGCGCCGCCCTGCACATCGGCCACCCCCTGGTCCTGATGGACAAGTGGACGCCCGAAGAGATGCTCCGCCTCATCGACACGTACAAGTGCACGCACACCCACATGGTGCCGACCCAGTTCCACCGCCTCCTCGCGCTGCCGGACGCGACGAAGGCGGCGTACGACGTGACGTCGATGCGCCATGCCATCCATGGCGCCGCGCCCTGCCCCGACCACGTCAAACGGGCGATGATCGAGTGGTGGGGCGAGTGCGTCGAGGAGTACTACGCGGCCAGCGAGGGCGGCGGCGCCTTCGCCACCGCGCAGGACTGGCTGAAGCGGCCCGGCACCGTCGGGAAGGCGTGGCCCATCAGCGAACTGGCCGTCTTCGACGACGACGGCAACCAGCTGCCGTCCGGTGAACTCGGCACCGTCTACATGAAGATGAGCACCGGCGGATTCTCGTACCACAAGGACGAGTCCAAGACGAGGAAGAACCGCATCGGCGACTTCTTCACCGTCGGCGACCTGGGCCTCCTGGACGAGGACGGCTACCTCTACCTCCGCGACCGCAAGATCGACATGATCATCTCGGGCGGGGTCAACATCTACCCCGCCGAGATCGAGTCCGCGCTGCTCACCCACCCCGCCGTCGCGGACGCCGCCGCGTTCGGCATCCCGCACGACGAGTGGGGCGAGCAGGTCAAGGCGGTCGTGGAGGTAGCGGAGGGCCACACGGCGGGCGACGCGCTCGCCGCCGACATCCTCGACCACTGCGAGCGCCAACTCGCGGGCTACAAGCGCCCGAAGAGCGTCGACTTCATCGAGACCATGCCACGAGACCCGAACGGCAAGCTGTACAAGCGACGGCTGCGGGAGCCGTACTGGGAGGGACGGGAGCGCGCGCTCTAGGTGCCCCGTAGGGGCGCGGGGAACTGCGCGCCCAGCCCCCACCGGTCGCGAGCACAGAACGAAACCGGGGCACCCCACATCGAGCAAGACGCGGGGTGCCCCGATCTCACTTAACGCGGCAGGGCAGCCCCCCGTACCTTGACCACCTTCAGCCCCGGGTCACGCGCAATATCCTTCTCGCAGAACCGCGAGGTGACCCAGCGTTCATCGGAGTACAACCGCGTCTGATCGCGAAAATGCGGCGAGTTCGGATTGGACGACTGCGAGTAGGTGAGGAGCGTACGCGCCTGCGGGCAACGCCCCTTGTCCCAGCCGACCGCCTGGATGTGGCTCGAACCGTGCGCGACCTCGGTGTAGCCACCGCCCTTCGCGTCCCAGACCGGCTCGACCTTGTTCCACACGCCGATCGACTCCGTGCCGCCGTGTATCGGGAGCCGCTCCGAGCCGCGTACGACGAACTGGTTCCTGCCCAGCGGCGCGTCGAGCGCGATGCCCGCACCGCTCAGCTCGGCCACCGCGTCGGCGAGCGCGGTCGCGAAGCCCGGCGCGTCCGTGTTGAGGGTGTTGGGGGTACGCACCGGGTCGGCGGCGGAGAACGGCACCTTCCACAGCTGGGCGTTGGGCACGGCGACGAGCTTGCGCCAGAACCGGTCGAAGAGCAGCGCACCCCTGCTGCCCGTGTTCATGCTGCGATCCCAGGCCTTGAGGACGTCACAGGCCTTGCGTACGTCGACACCCTTGCCGTCGCTGCCGGTCGCGGCGCCCCCGGGCAGCGCGGCACACGCGCGTGCCGCGTCGGCGGCGGCCAGATCACCCGCGGGCGCCCGGTTCGCGAACTGCTGCTTCTGGAGGTCCTTGACCGTCAGGCCGCCTTCCTTCGCCATCGCGGCGACATCCTCGACGGCGCCGCGCGTCCGCATGGAGCGCTGCGTGCCGATCGTCCCGAAGACCCGCTCGTAGCCCGTGATCGGCCGGTCGGCGTTGGTGAGCCAGGCGCTGTCGTTGGAGTTCTCCGCGTACGGGGCGTCCTTGAGGGTGGGCATCTTCGACGGGCCGAAGACGCCGGGCTGGAGGGCATCCTTGTCCGAGCCGAGCGCGCAGTCGCGGCGCGAGCCGTCGAGCACGGCCACGCCCGACGCCGGATACGTCACCTTGCCCAGGTCGGTGGAGCAGCGCTCGGCCAGGTCGTCGGTGATGCGGGGAAGCACCTGCGACTGGCTGAGGAGCGAGTGGCCCTTGCGGTCGGCAGCGACGGTGTTGACCCAGGGAAGGCCCTGGGTGTCGCGCAGCGCCTTCAGGATGCCGTCGGTGGAGCGGGCCTTGCCGAAGCCGAGGTCGGTGTCGCTGCCGCGCATGTTCGTGGCGTTGGGGTCGTTCAGGGCGTACGCGGTCTTCGCCGACCAGGGCAGCGGGAGCTGCGCGCCGAGGCCTGTGGTGACCGGACCGTACCGGGTCCACCACTGCGTGCGGGTCACCGGAGCACCGTCCTTGACCGGCACCTCGACCGTCCGCTTCGTCATCTTCTCCGGCTTGCCGTCCACCAGATAGGTGGTCGGATCGGCCGGATCGAGCGTGAGCTGATGCAGATTGAGGGTCACGCCGCTCGCCACCGTGTGACTCCACGCCACATCGCCGTTGAAGCCGATGTTGACGACGCTCGTGCCGAGCAGCGAACCGCCCGAGACGTTCAGCTCACCGGGGATGGTCTGCTGCGACTGCCAGAAGCGGCGGCCGCCCTGCCAGGGGTAGTGCGGATTGCCGAGCAGCAGGCCCTTGCCGTTCGCGGTGGTCTTCCCGCTGAACGCGACGGCGTTGGAACCCATCACGGCCTCGTCGGCCGAGAAGAGCTTGCGCGCCTCTTCCGCGGTGCGCTCGGGGTCAGGCGCGCGGTCCGGGGCCGTCGCGCTCGGCGGCTGCGCGGCGGTGATGCCGTCTATGCCGCGCCCCTGACCGCCCAGGACCTGGACGGCGAAGCCCTGCCGTGCCACGTCCAGGGAGGAGATCGGGCGCAGCCACTTGGCGCCCTTGCAGGCCGGGTCGGTGACGCGGTTCTGCTTCAGCCAGGCGTTGTAGCCGGCCGCGAAGCCGCGCATCAGCTTCTTCGACGTGGCGCTCGGCCCCGCCGGGGCGGGCTGCTTGAGCAGCTTCTCCACCGTGTGCGTGTCGCGGACGCCGCCGAAGTAGAGGTCGCTGGAGAGGTTCGTGGTGGCCGATGACAGCGAGCCGTCGGGCTTGCCGTCAGGGCCGAAGTAGCGTGAGCGCTCCCCGCGCACGGTGGCGTATCCCTCGGCGAGGGTGCACACCTGGTCGGCGGCCTGCGCCCAGCCGGTGCCGAAGCCGAGGTTCTCGTAGTCCTTGGCGAGGATGTGCGGAATGCCGTACTGGGTGTAGCGGACGGTGGCGGACAGGCCGCCGCCCGACGGGCGGGCGTCGTCGCGCGCTTCCGCCGCGCCCGCCGTGGCGGCGGACGACGGCAGAAAGGCCGCGGCGGTCAACAGGCTGATGCCTAGGGCCGTCAGGCGTCTGATGCGGGTACGCATGGGTGCCTCCCAACTGGTGTGAGAGAAGGGGCGGTTGAGCGTACCAATCGGTATGTCACTTGATCGAGTACCGGAACGCGCCCAGTTCGTGCCCCGTACGGAGCCTTGACCGCCGTGACGCGGGCGGCTCAGGATCACGCCATGACAGGTGTACGCAGCAATACGGTCGACGGGGTTCTTCGGCGGAGCGCGCGGCGCGTGCCGGGGCGAGTGGCTCTGCGCTACGGCGAGCGGGCTTGGACGTACGCGGAACTGGACTCGGCCGTTTCGCGCGGGGCCCAGGTGCTGCGCGATGCGGGGCTCGGCCACGGTGACCGCGTCGGCGCCTACGCCCACAACTCGGACGCCTATCTCATCGGCTTCCTGGCCTGCTCGCGGGCAGGCCTGGTCCATGTGCCGGTCAACCAGAACCTCGTCGGCGACGATCTGGCGTACATCGTGGGCCAGTCGGGCAGCTCCCTGGTCCTCGCCGATCCGGATCTCGCCCCGCGCCTTCCGGGCGACGTCCGCGTCCTCGCCCTGCGCGACGCGGACGACTCCCTGCTCGCGCGGCTCACGGCCGCACCGACGGCGTACGACGGAGAGGGGCCCGGCGCGGACGACCTCGCCCAACTGCTCTACACCTCCGGCACCACCGCCCTCCCCAAGGGCGCGATGATGACGCACCGGGCCCTCGTGCACGAGTACGTCAGCGCCATCACCGCACTCGACCTCAAGGAGACGGACAAGCCCGTCCATTCGCTGCCGCTCTACCACTCGGCGCAGATGCACGTCTTCCTGCTGCCGTACCTGGCCGTGGGCGCCGAGAACACGATCATCGACGCGCCCGACGCCGAGCGGATCTTCGACCTTGTCGAGGCGGGCCGCGCCGACAGCCTGTTCGCGCCGCCCACCGTATGGATCGGGCTCTCGAACCACCCAGGCTTCGCCACCCGGGACCTCGGCGCCCTGCGCAAGGCCTACTACGGCGCGTCGATCATGCCCGTCCCCGTCCTGGAGCGGCTGCGCGAACGGCTGCCGTCGCTGGGCTTCTACAACTGCTTCGGGCAGAGCGAGATCGGCCCCCTCGCCACGGTCCTGGGGCCCGACGAGCACGAGGGGCGGATGGACTCCTGCGGACGCCCCGTCCTGTTCGTCGAGGCGCGGGTCGTGGACGAGAGCGGCCGTGAGGTGCCCGACGGCACGCAGGGCGAAGTGGTCTACCGCTCGCCGCAGTTGTGCGAGGGCTACTGGGACAAGCCCGAGGAGACCAAGGAGGCGTTCCGCGACGGGTGGTTCCACTCCGGGGACCTAGCCGTGCGGGACGAGGACGGCTACTTCACGGTCGTCGACCGGGTGAAGGACGTCATCAACTCCGGTGGCGTCCTCGTCGCGTCGCGCCAGGTCGAGGACGCGCTCTACACCCACGAGCGGGTCGCGGAGACGGCCGTGATCGGTCTGCCGGACGAGCGCTGGATCGAGGCGGTCACCGCCGTCGTCGTACGCAATGGAGACGTCACCGAAGCCGAACTCATCGACCACGCACGCGAGAAGCTCGCCCACTTCAAGGCACCCAAGCGGGTCCTCTTCGTGGATGAGCTGCCGCGCAACGCGAGCGGGAAGATCCTCAAGCGGGAGCTGCGGGACCGCTTCAGCGAGTCGTAGCTCCTACTTCACAGGAGCTACTTGTCGCGAAGGTCCACGATCCGCTTGAACTTCCCCACCGACCGCTCGATCGTCTCCGGATCGACGATCTCGACCGCCACCGAGACGCCGATTCCGTCCTTGACCGCCGACGCGATCTCCCGGGCCGCCGCGTCGCGCCGCTCGGGAGTCGTGTCCGCGCGGGACTCGGCCCGGACCGTCAGCGCGTCCATGCGGCCCTCGCGGGTCAGGCGCAGCTGGAAGTACGGGGCGACGCCCGGCGTCCGCAGGACGATCTCCTCCACCTGCGTGGGGAAGAGGTTCACGCCACGCAGGATCACCATGTCGTCCGTGCGGCCCGTGACCTTCTCCATCCGGCGGAAGGTCCGTGCGGTGCCGGGCAGGAGGCGGGTCAGGTCGCGGGTGCGGTACCGGATGACGGGCATGGCCTCCTTGGTGAGAGACGTGAAGACCAACTCGCCGCGCTCGCCGTCCGGAAGGAGCTCGCCGGTGATCGGGTCCACCACCTCCGGATAGAAGTGGTCCTCCCAGATGTGCAGACCGTCCTTGGTCTCCACGCACTCCTGGGCGACACCGGGGCCGATGACCTCGGAGAGCCCGTATATGTCGACCGCGTCGATCGCGAACCGCTCCTCGATCTCGGCGCGCATCTCCTCCGTCCACGGCTCGGCGCCGAAGATGCCGACCTTCAGGGACGTCGTGCGCGGGTCGACGCCCTGCCGCTCGAACTCCTCGAGGAGCGTCAGCATGTACGACGGGGTCACCATGATGATCTCGGGGCGGAAGTCCTGGATCAGCTGGACCTGGCGCGCCGTCATGCCGCCGGACGCGGGAATCACCGTGCAGCCCAGACGCTCGGCCCCGTAGTGCGCGCCGAGGCCACCGGTGAACAGGCCGTAGCCGTACGCCACATGGACCTTGTGCCCGGGACGTCCCCCCGCCGCACGGATCGAGCGGGCCACGACGTCCGCCCACATCGACAGGTCCTGCTCGGTGTAGCCGACGACCGTGGGCCGGCCCGTCGTACCGCTGGACGCGTGCAGGCGCCGTACCTCGGACTGCTCGACCGCGAACATCCCGAAGGGGTAGTTGTCCCGCAGATCGGTCTTGGCCGTGAACGGGAAGCGAGCCAGGTCGCTGAGCGCACGGCAGTCCTCGGGGCGCAGGCCCGCTTTGTCGAACGCCGCCCGATAGAACGGCACGTTCTCGTACGCGTGCAGCAAGGTGTCCTGCAGGCGCTCCAGCTGCAGCGCTTCGAGCTCCTCGCGCCCGAGGCGCTCCGCCGCGTCCAGCATCGCCGTCATATGCAGTTTCTCCCGTCCCAAACGGGCGACCGATCATTCGGTCGTGGATCTTCTGTCGAGGTCAGTAATCCAGCCCGGGGAGCGGCCGTCAAGAGATCGCGCAAGGCCGCTTGAGCTGGGGCGCTACGGCGGCCTCACCCTGAGTGGCCGGTGATCAGTGGCTTCCGTCGTCGTCCAGAGCTCGCCGGGCGAGGTCCATGAAGCGGCCCAACTCCGTGTTGAGGTCCATCGTGGCGTAGCGACTGCGCCACAGCTCCTCTTCGTGCTCGTCGATCTCGTCCGCTGCCACTTCGAGCAGGCCGGATGCGGCGCTGAAAGCGTCTCGCGCCTGTTCCAGGATCCGCTGGGCCTGGTCGGCGATCGATGCGGGGCCCTCCACGGCCACGCGTGCGCAGAGGTCGGCGAGCCTGCTGAGCTCCTGTGGAAAACCGTCAAGGCTCTGGTCACGGGTGCGGTCCGGCTCTTCGACCTTGTCGAGTTGCCTGCCCATTTTCTGAACCTGTGCGACAACTTCGGCGTACGCCCTGCTGCGAGGCTCGCGCCGCTCACGCAAGTGCTCGAAGCGGATCTGGCGGTGGGATTGCCTCTCCTGTGTCGTGGCGGTCCACCACGACGTGAAGACGGCTGCTCCGCCGGTTCCGAGGGCCCCCACCGCCGCGCCCAGTACTGCCGCCAGGCCTGCATCCATGGCAGTCAGTGTGGCCCGAACGCACCACCATGTGGAACTGCTTAGTCGTGGAAGATCGTGGTCGCCTCCAGCGCGGCGCGCTCGGTCGTGACCCGGTTCACCGGCGCGGTCTCGTCTGCGTAGCCGAAGGAGATGCCCACGAGCAGCTTTCCTCCGGTGACGCCGAGCTCGCCCCGGACGGTGTCGGCGTAGAAGCTCAGCAGCCCCTGCGGGCAACTGTCCACGCCGTACGCGGTCATCGCCAGGAGCAGGGTCTGCATATAGGCGCCGACGTCAGCGGTCAGACGTGCCACGCCGTCACCGTGGACGAACAGGAACGCCGCGTGCGGAGCGCCGTAGAACCGCAGGCTCTCCGCGTCGTAGGCCGCGCGCGCGGCATGGTCGTCAGGGCCGATGCCCAGCGCCCCGTACAGCTCGGCGCCGAATGCGGCCCGGCGTGCCCGGTGCACCTGCGCGTACATGTCCTCGGAGTACGGCAGGTCCGCCGAGACGCGCTGCTCGGCGTGGGCCGCCTCCAGGGCGTTGGCCAGCCGCTCTCGCGCCGCGCCGCTCACCACCTCCACCTGCCACGGCTGTGCGTTGGAGTTGGACGGAGCGGTGCCGGCCAACGAGAAGATCGCGCGCATCGTGTCCGCAGGTACGGCGTCCGGACGGAACGCGCGCGTCGCGTGACGGCCGCGTATCAGCTTCTCCGCGCAGCCGCTCAGCTCGGTGGGGGCGGTGGGGGTCGGCCTGCTCATGGAGCGCTCCTCAGTGACGGCTCATGTAAACGGGACCGTTTACATGAGGGTGACCCTAGCCCGTCGACCCCGCCGAAGTAAACGCGTACGTATACTTGCCTCATGGATACGACGGCTACCGCACCTCGACCGCGGGGAGGACGTGGGGGCCGGGAGCGGATCCTGGTCGCCGCCGCCCGGCTGTTCGCGGTTCAAGGGATCAATGCGACCGGTATGGAACAGGTCGCTGAGCAGGCGCCGGTGTCCAAGCGGACGCTCTACGCGCACTTTCGGACCAAGAGCGACCTGGTCATCGCCTACCTGCAGGACCTCGCGACGTCGGGCGCCACCCTGGAGAGCGTGCTGACCCGCGACGACATCCCGCCGAGGGAGCGGATCCTCGGTCTTTTCGACCAGCCCGCGGCGGACACGGCTCCGGTGCGCGGATGCCCGTTCATCGATGCCGCAGCGGAGTTCCCCGACCCCAAGAGCGCGGTCCACTCCTACGCCCGCGAGCAGAAGCTGCGGATGGTTCAGCTGGTCACCGCATTGGTGAGCGAGCTGGGCTGCCGGGAACCCGCCGCACTCGCACTCGCCGAACAACTGGTCACCCTCGCGGACGGGGCAGCCAGTCGCGCCATGGTGCTGAACGAGGCGGACTACGGCCAGTACGCGCGAGCGGCGGCAGAGGTTCTCCTCGACCGCGCTCTAGCGGGCGCGAGTTGAGGAGCAGGGCCTGTCCGGCCCGTGATCGTACGATGGGCGGCGGTCGCCGGTAGCCGCCGTGCGCCGCCAGGCCGATCAGGGGAATCACTGTGCGCTTTACTTCCTCCGCAGGACGTCTGCTCACCGCTGGGGCCGTGACGGTGGCTCTGCTCGCCGGGAGCGGGGCGGCCGTTGCCGCTTCCCCGGCGCAGGGGGCCGCGGCCACGTCGTCCTCCGTCGCCTCCGAGGGGCCGTACGCCCGGCTCCACCCGTTGGTCGATCTCGCCGCCCAGCGCCTGGCCACCGCCGACCTCGTCGCCGCCGCGAAGTACGGCACGGGCAGCCCCATCGACGACCCTGCCCGCGAGCAGCAGGTCCTGGACGATGTAGCCCGGCAGGCCAGGGAGTTGGGCGCTGACCCTGAGGCGACCGTGCGGATCTTCCGGGATCAGATCGAGGCCAACAAGGTGGTGCAGCGGGAGCTGCACCGGCGGTGGGGCGCGGATCCGGCGCAGGCGCCGACGCCGGAGGAGCGGCCTGATCTCGCGGAGGTGCGCAAGGAGATCAATCGGGTGAACGGGGAGTTGGTGCGGGGGATCGCCGACTCTCCGTCCGCGCGCTCCGCGCCCTCTTGCCGTGGGCTGTTGGCCGTGGCCGGTCTGCGGGTTCGGCATGAGCGGCAGCTTGATGTGGTGCACTCCGTGGCTTTGGGGCGGGCGCTGCGGTCTGTCTGTGCGGGTTGATTTCTGGGCCGTCGCTTCGCGACAGATCTTTTCCCGCCCACCCGCCCGTTGCCCCCTGTCAAATTCCCTTCGCCGCCACCGACTTCGCCCACCTGTAGTCCGCCTTGCCGCTCGGGGAGCGTTGGATCTCGGTGGTGAAGACCGCGGCGCGCGGGATCTTGTAGCCGGCCAGGCGGGTGCGGCAGTGGGTCTGGATGGCTTCGAGGTCCAATGAGGGTGCTCCGTCGCGGAGTTGGACGACCGCGGCGACGCGGTTGCCCCAGCGTTCGTCGGGGACTCCGGTGACCAGCGCGTCGTACACATCGGGATGCGACTTCAGCGCCTGCTCCACCTCCTCCGGATATACCTTCTCGCCACCGGTGTTGATGCACTGCGAGCCCCGGCCGAGGACGGTGACGATGCCGTCCTCGTCGACGGTGGCCATGTCGCCGAGCAGCACCCACCGCTCGTCGCCCTTCTGGAAGAACGTCTCGGCGGTCTTCGCCGGGTCGTTGTAGTAGCCGAGCGGCACATGGCCGCGCTGGGCAAGGCGGCCCGGCTCGCCCACCGCCACCGGCTCGTGCGTGACCTGATCCACCACCTGCGTACGTTCGTTGACCTCCAGACGGAATCCCTTCTCCGGGCCAGAGTCCTCCGTCGCCTTGCCGTTGGAGCCGGACTCGGACGAGCCGAAGTTGTTCAGGAGGAGGACGTCCGGTGCGAGCTCCTGGAACTGGGCACGCACCGTCTCCGACATGATCGCCCCGGAGGACGAGACACTGAAGAGTGAGGAGAGGTCGGTGCCCTTGAGCGGTCCGTGCAGGGCATCGATGAGGGGCCTGAGCATCGCGTCGCCGACCAGCGAGACGCTGGAGACCTTCTCCCGTTCGATCGTGCGGAGCACCTCTTCAGGGACGTACTTACGGTGAATGGCCACCCGCTGGCCGTAGTTGAAGGCGATGAACGACGTCAGTGTCGACGTGCCGTGCATCAGTGGGGGAGTGGGGAAGAACGTGATGCCGGGGCCGCCCGCCGCGACGCGCTCCGCCAGCTCCTCGGGCCGCTTCACCGGCTCTCCCGCGGGTTCGCCGCCGAAGAGCCCGGCGAAGAACAGGTCCTCCTGGCGCCACATGACACCCTTGGGCATGCCTGTGGTGCCGCCGGTGTAGATGATGAACAGGTCGTCGGCCGAGCGCGCCGCGAACCCGCGATCGGGCGAGCCCGCGGCCTCCGCCTGTGCGAAGGCGACCGCGTCGAGCGCGGGGGCGTCGGTGGGCGGGGTTCCCACCCGCACCAGATGCCGCAGCTTCTGAGCACGCGGCTGCGCGGCGGCGACCCGCTCGGTGAACTCCGCGTCGAAGACGAGCGCGGCGAGGTCCGCGTCACGGTAGAGGTAGACCAACTCCTCTTCCACGTAGCGGTAGTTGACGTTGACCGGGACGATGCGCGCCTTGAGGCAGGCCAGCACCGTCTGCAAGTACTCGACGCCGTTGTAGAGATGGAGCCCCAGATGTTCGCCGGGTTCGATCCCGCTGTCGATCAGATGGTGCGCGAGGCGGTTGGCGGCCCGGTCGAGCTCGGCGTACGTCAGCCTGCTCTCCGCCCCGGTCCCGGGGTGATCGATGTACACGAGCGCCTCGCGGTCGGGGACCACGTCGACGACCGACTCGAACAGGTCGGCAAGGTTGTACTCCACCGCTCCTCCTGACCCCGGCGTCATCTCTTCTGGCGGTCATCAGAGCAGAGGCGCCCACAAGTGTGAAGGGTGCTCGTTCAAGAAATCTGACTGTCTGTCAGAAAACTATTGAACTGGCTCCCCGCCTACTGCAACCTGTTCCAGGTCCGAAGGCGACAGCAGGCGGTCAGAGAGGGAGCACGGCTATGGGTGGGACGGAACATCTCGCTGTGCAGCGCGAAGGCGCCACACTGATACTCACGCTCAACAGGCCGGAGGCGAAGAACGCGCTCTCGCTGCCGATGCTGGTGGGCCTCTACGACGGATGGCTGGCCGCGGACGAGGACGACGCGATCCGCTCCGTCGTCCTCACCGGAGCGGGCGGCGCGTTCTGCGCCGGCATGGATCTCAAGGCTCTCGCGGGCAAGGGGATGGACGGCGAGCAGTACCGGGACCGGATGAAGGCCGATCCCGATCTGCACTGGAAGGCGATGCTGCGCCACCACCGACCGCGCAAACCCGTCATCGCCGCGGTCGAGGGGTACTGCGTCGCCGGTGGCACGGAGATCCTCCAGGGCACGGACATCCGCGTCGCGGGCGAGTCCGCGACCTTCGGCCTCTTCGAGGTCAAACGCGGCCTGTTCCCGATCGGCGGCTCGACCGTGCGCCTCCCGCGCCAGATCCCCCGTACGCACGCCCTGGAGATGCTGCTCACCGGGCGCCCCTACTCGGCGGCCGAGGCCGCGTCGATCGGACTCGTCGGCCACGTCGTCCCGGACGGCACCGCCCTGGAGAAGGCCCTCTCCATCGCCGAGCAGATCAACGCGTGCGGGCCACTCGCCGTGGAGGCGGTCAAGGCGTCGGTGTACGAGGCCGCGGAGATGTCCGAGACGGACGGTCTCGCGGCGGAGCTGAAGCGGGGGTGGCCGATCTTCGACACCGCCGATGCGAAGGAGGGCTCCAGAGCCTTTGCGGAGAAGCGTGTCCCGGAGTTTCGGCGGGCGTAGGTCATGTCTCGGCTGCGGGGCCGTCGTGGCTGGTCGCGCCCACGCGGCGAAGCCGCATATCGAAACAGCCCCGCGCCTCTTACGGGGCGCTCCCGCCCGCTCCTGTCGCCTAGAAACGGAGTTCTGCTCATGGCATCCGCTCCCTCCCCCGAAGTGCTGCGTGCGCCTCTGGTCCTCGAGTTTCCCTTCACCCGGTCCCTCGGGCCCGTGCAGAGCGCGTTTCTGACCGGGCTGCGCGAACGCACCGTGCTCGGCGTGAAGACCGAGGACGGCAGGACGCTCGTCCCGCCCGTCGAGTACGACCCCGTGACCGCCGAAGAGATACGCGACCTGGTCGAGGTCGCTACCACCGGCACCGTCACCACCTGGGCCTGGAACCACGAACCCCGCAGGGGACAGCCCCTGGACACTCCCTTCGCCTGGGTCCTGGTGCGGCTCGACGGCGCCGACACCGCCCTGCTGCACGCCCTGGACGCGGCGGGCCCCGACGCCGTCAGGACCGGCATGCGCGTCCGGATCCGCTGGGCCGCCGAACGCACCGGCGCCATCACCGACATCGCCTGCTTCGAATCGTACGAAGGTGAAGCGGAAGGGGAAGTCCGGCCGCACGACGGCCAGTTCAGCGACCCCGTCACCGGAATCGTCGCCGCCGCGCGCCTCGACTACTCCTACGCGCCGGGCCGCGCCCAGACCGCGTACATCAAGGCACTCTCCGACCAGAAGACCGTCGGCGAGCGCTGCCCCTCCTGCCGCAAGGTCTACGTACCGCCCCGCGGCGCCTGCCCCACCTGCGGCGTCGCCACCGCCGAGCGGGTCGAGGTCGGGCCGCGCGGCACCGTCACCACGTACTGCATCGTCAACATCAAGGCGAAGAACCTCGACATCGAAGTGCCCTACGTCTACGCGCACATCGCCCTCGACGGCGCCGACCTCGCCCTGCACGCCCGTATCGCGGGCATCCCCTACGACCAGGTGCGGATGGGCCTGCGCGTCGAGCCGGTGTGGACCGAGGGTGCCCGCTTCCCCGATCACTACCGGCCCACGGGCGAGCCGGACGCCGACTACGACACGTACAAGGAGCTGGTGTAGATGCCGTCCGCGAAGCCGTCCGTGATGCGGCCCGTCCGGGACATCGCCATCGTGGCCTTCGGGCAGACCGACCATCTGCGCTCCACCGACGAGCTCTCCGAGGTGGAGATGCTCATGCCGGTCCTGCACCAGGTCCTCGCCTCCACCGGCCTGAAGACCAGCGACATCGGCTTCACCTGCTCCGGCTCGTCGGACTATCTCGCCGGGCGCGCCTTCTCCTTCACCATGGCGCTCGACGGGGTCGGGGCCTGGCCGCCGATCTCCGAGTCGCACGTCGAGATGGACGGGGCCTGGGCGCTGTACGAGGCGTGGACGAAGCTCCTCACCGGCGATGCCGACACCGCGCTCGTGTACGCCTACGGCAAGTCGTCGCCCGGGTCGGTGCGTGACGTACTGACCCGCCAGCTCGACCCGTACTACGTGGCCCCCCTGTGGCCGGACTCGGTCGCCCTCGCCGCCCTCCAGGCGCAGGCCCTGATCGACGCGGGGGACACCGACGAACCCGCGCTCGCCGGGGTGGCGTCGCGCAGCCGTCAGGACGCATCCGCCAACTCCCATGCGCAGGTGAGGGGTTCGGTTCCGCAGGGGGATTACGTCGTACGTCCCCTGCGTACCGGCGACTGCCCGCCCATCGGTGACGGGGCCGCCGCCGTGATCCTCGCGGCGGGGGAGCGGGCCCGCGAGCTGTGCGAGCGGCCCGCCTGGATCCGTGGGATCGACCACCGCATCGAGGCGCACAGCCTCGGCGTGCGCGACCTCACCGACTCGCCGTCCAGCCGCCTGGCCGCGGAGCGGGCCGGTGCCTTCGAAAGGCCCGTGGACACCGCCGAGTTGCACGCGCCGTTCACCTCCCAGGAGGTCGTCCTGCGCAAGGCGCTGAAGCTGGGCGACGACGTCTCGGTGAACCCGTCCGGGGGCGCGCTCGCCGCGAACCCCGTCATGGCCGCCGGTCTGATCCGGCTCGGCGAGGCCGCAGCGCGCATCCACCGGGGCGAGTCGGACCGGGCCCTCGCACACGCCACATCCGGCCCCTGCCTCCAGCAGAACCTGGTCGCCGTCCTTGAAGGAGATGCGTGATGAGTGAGGTGGGCAAGGAGCCCGTGGCCGTCGTCGGGATCGGCCAGACCAAGCACGTCGCCGCCCGGCGGGACGTCTCGATCGCGGGACTCGTCCGCGAGGCCGCCCAAGCAGCCCTGTCCGACGCCGAATTGACCTGGGCCGACATCGACGCGGTCGTCATCGGCAAGGCGCCGGACTTCTTCGAGGGCGTCATGATGCCCGAGCTGTACCTCGCCGACGCGCTCGGTGCGGTGGGCAAGCCCATGCTGCGCGTCCACACGGCGGGCTCCGTCGGCGGCTCCACGGCGCTTGTCGCCGCGAACCTGGTCGCGGGCCGCGTCCACGGCACCGTCCTGACCCTCGCCTTCGAAAAGCAGTCGGAATCCAACGCGATGTGGGGGCTCTCGCTGCCCATCCCCTTCCAGCAGCCGCTCCTCGCGGGCGCGGGCGGCTTCTTCGCCCCGCACGTGCGCGCGTACATGCGGCGCACCGGCGCCCCCGACACGGTCGGCTCGCTCGTCGCGTACAAGGACCGCCGCAACGCCCTGAAGAACCCCTACGCCCATCTGCACGAGAAGGACATCACCCTGGAGAAGGTCCAGGCGGCGCCCATGCTCTGGGACCCGATCCGCTACTCCGAGACCTGCCCGTCCTCCGACGGGGCCTGCGCGATGATCCTCACCGACCGTACCGGCGCCGCCCGTTCGCCCCGCCCGCCCGCCTGGATGCACGGCGGCGCGATGCGCAGTGAGCCGACGCTCTTCGCGGGCAAGGACTTCGTGTCGCCGCAGGCGGGCAAGGACTGCGCCGCCGACGTCTACCGGCAGGCGGGCGTCACGGACCCACGGCGGGACATCGACGCCGTCGAGATGTACGTGCCGTTCTCCTGGTACGAGCCGATGTGGCTGGAGAACCTGGGCTTCGCCGAGGAGGGCGAGGGCTGGAAGCTGACCGAGTCGGGTGTCACCGAGCTGGACGGCGACCTGCCCGTCAACATGTCGGGCGGCGTTCTGTCCACCAATCCCATCGGCGCCTCGGGCATGATCCGCTTCGCCGAAGCGGCACTTCAGGTGCGCGGCCAGGCAGGCGAGCACCAGATCGACGGGGCCCGCAGGGCGCTCGGGCACGCCTATGGAGGCGGCTCGCAGTTCTTCTCCATGTGGCTGGTCGGAGCACAACCGCCCACATCGTGACGGATCTGTCGTGCCGGACAGGCGGTCGTCCTCGTTCCGCGCCCTGTCCGGCACCGGAACCGAAAGCTAGGCTGTCGGCCGGACGACGCATCGGGAGGAGCACGGACGTGGCCGAAGGCACCATTCAGCAACATCCGCTCGCAGGTCAGCAGCGCCCGCTCGCGGGCTGGGACAAGCCGGAGCTCGACCTCAGCACAGCGGACTGGCAATCGGGCAGCGAGGGGCGGGGTGATGTGGAGATCGCCTTCGTCGAGGGATTCATCGCGATGCGCAACGCAGGCCGCCCCGAGAGCCCGTCCCTGATCTTCACTCCGGCGGAGTGGGGAGCATTCGTGCACGGCGCGCGTGCCGGGGAGTTCGATCTGACGTAGGCCGTGCGGGGCGTTGTGGACCCTCGTCTCCGGCTGTCGCGGCCGCTCGCGACGTGATCCGTGCTGACCTGGTGACTTTGGACTCTGTCCCCGGCTCGTCTCCTGAACGAGGCCGGGGCCGACAGCAGAGCCGGTCGACCTCGGCCATGCGCCGGAGACGAGGAAGCCATGAGTTCCGATGCGCCCGCCCGACCCGTGGTGGTGGCCGTCGACGGATCGGCCGGCAGCGACCACGCCCTGGAATGGGCACTGACCGCCGCGCGGCTACGGCAGGCGCCGCTGCGGATCGTGCACGTGCGGCAGTACGCGATGCCGATGGCCGACGGTCCGTACCTGCCGCCGCCCGTCGAGCACGGCCCTGACGCCGACCCGGTCACCGACCGGGTGCGCCGGACCCTTGAGGGGCGGACGGATCTGCCTCCGCTGACGATCGAGGCCGTGGACGGCGCCCCGGGTCCCGACATTCCCCGGCTCGGCGACGAGGCGCAGCTGCTGGTCGTCGGGTCGCGCGGGCGGGGCGGTTTCACCAGTCTGCTGCTCGGGTCGAACGGCCTTGCGTGCGCGCGGGATGCGGCATGCCCCGTGGTGGTGGTGAGGCCGGGCGATGAGCTCACCGAGGGCGCCGAGCCGTGTGTGGTGCTCGGGCTCGACGCGCTCTCGCCGCACGAGGACACCATCGGCTTCGCCTTCGCGGAAGCGGCGCGGCGGGGTGCGGTGCTCCGGGTCGTCTGCGCCTATCCCGGGCCCGTACTCGTCTACACGGCCACCGGCGACTTCGCGACCTCGGTGGAAGTGGACGCGGCGAGCGCGGCGCAGTACACGGAGCTCGCGGGGGAGCAGCTGGGGCCCTTCCAGGAGCGGTGTCCGAAGGTGACGGTCGAGCAGCAGATCCTGCCCGGGGACGCGGCTGCGGTGCTGGTCGAGGCGTCGCAGGACGCGGAGCTCGTGGTGGTGGGACGGCATCGGAACCGGAGGTTCTTGGGGAGGCTGCTGGGGTCGGTGACCAATGCGGTGCTGTTGCACGCGAGGGGCGCGGTGGCCGTGGTGCCTCCGGAGTCCCGGTAGATCCGGTAGATCCGGTAGAGCGGATAGGCGCGCTAGGGCAGGTCCCGCGCACGGGGCTCATGCCTCACCGCAGCACCACGCACCCCCGCCCCTGCAGCCTGCGCAACAGCCCCTCCGGCACCACGGTCTCGTTCCAGCGCAGGTCCAGCTTCTCCAGCGCGGGCAGTTCGCCGACCCACGGCGGGAGTGCTCGCAGCCGGTTCGCCCGCAGGTCGAGTCTCCGCAGCAGCGGCAGGCCGCGCAGCGCCTCCGGAACCATCGTGAACTGGTTCTCGCGCAGCTCCAGTTCGCGCAGCTCGCCGAGAGCGCCGACCGAGGCGGGGAGTGACGTGAGGCGGTTGCCGCGCAGCCACAGTTCGCGCAGCGCCGTGAGGCCGCCGATCGATGAAGGGAGCGAGCTCAGGTGATTGTGCTGGGCGCGCAGTTCCACCAGGGCTTCGAGCGAACCCAGAGTGTCCGGCAGCGCCGTCAGCTGGTTCTCGCCCACGTTGAGGTACGTCAGCCGCTTCAGGTTGCCCAGTGAGTCCGGCAGCGAGGTGAGACGGTTGTCGTGCACGTAGAGGAAGCGGCTCAGGTCCGTCAGGTCGCCGAGGCCGGGCGGGAGCTCGGTCAGCCGGTTGTGGCCCAGGTCCAGTGTGTGCAGCGAGGCCAGGGTGCCGATCCGCGCGGGGAGCCGGGTGAGCGCGTTGTCGGGGAGGAGCAGGACCTCCAGTGACGGGTGGTGCCACACCTCGTCGGGGACCTCGCTCAGGCCGCCGTGCCAGTAGTTGAGTACGTTCTCGGTGCTGACCACGCGTGAGAGTCCTTTCGCCCGGAGGGCATGCATCAAGATGCATCAGCCAACCTCACCGGTGTGGCCGAATCGGCTCCCGACGGGACCCGCGGGCGTAATCTGAAGTGGCTGAAAGCCAAGGCATGCGCCGTAGGAAGCGCCCGGCGCACCACCGTGGCGGGGGGTGTCCCATGGTGCATCACGTCACCAACGGCAAGCGGACCCTCTTCGAGCGCGAGAGCGAACTCGCGGCAGTCGACGAGGCGTTGAGCGAGCTGTGCGGTCTTTCACGGGACGGCTCCGAGTCCCCGGACAGGCCCCGAGGCGCGCTCATCGCCTTCGCGGGGCGCGCGGGCCTCGGCAAGACCTCGCTGCTCGCCGAGACACGGCGCCGCGCCGCCGCCAAAGGCTGCACCGTGGCACCGGCACGCGGCGGCGACCAGGAGCAGCGGGTGGCCTTCCACGTGGCGCGGCAGCTGGTGCAGCCGCTGCTCGCCTCCGTCCCCGACGCGGAACTGCGCGACGTACTGGGCAGTTGGTACGCCATCGTCGGCCCCGCCCTCGGCCTCTGCGCCCCGCCCGACGACGCGCCGCCCGACCCGCAGGGGCTGCGCGACGGGCTCGACTGGGTGCTCACCCATCTCGCCGTGCAGCGCGCCCCGTTGGTGGTCGTGATCGATGACGCGCACTGGGCCGACGCCGAGTCGCTGAGCTGGCTGTCCGCCTTCGCGCCCCGTGCGGAGGCCCTGCCGCTGCTGCTCGTCGTCGCCTACCGCCCCGAGGAACTTCCCGCCCAGGCGGAGGAGTTCAGAGGCCTGCCCGGACGCGCCGGGCAGCGACCCATCGGACTCGAACCGCTGAGCGCCACCGCCGTCGCCCGCCTCGTGCGCGACGAGCTCGGCGCCCGCGCCGACGACGCGTTCTGCCGCGAATGCTGGGCGGTCACCGCGGGCAACCCGTTCGAGGCCGTGGAACTGACCGCGAAGGTGAGCGACCGCGGTCTCACCCCCGACGAGGCCGGTGCGCATCTGCTGCGCGACCTCGCCGCCGCCGTCAAGGGCAGCGGCCTCGTGGCCCGTCTGGAGCGCCTGGGCACCTCCACCGTCCGGTTCGCCTGGGCCTGCGCCGTCCTTGGCACCTCGATCTCCCCGACACTGGCCGCGGCCGTCGCGGGCATCGGCGAGCGGGAGGCCGCCGACTGCACCGACCGGCTGCGCCGCGCCCGCGTCCTGACCGGCATCCACACCCTGGAGTTCGTGCATCCGTTGATCGCCACCGCCGTCTACCGCGCCATCCCCAGTGGCGTACGCGTCGCCCTGCACGGCCAGGCCGCCTGGGCCGTGGTCAACGCGGGGCTCGGGGCGTCCGCCGCCGCGCGCCATCTCCTCGAAGTCCACCCCGACGGCGACACCTGGGTCGTGCAGCAACTGCGCGCCGCGGCCCGCGAGACCGTCCGCGCGGGCGCCCCCGACGCCGCCCGCCGCTATCTCGCACGCGCCCTGCGCGAACCCCCGCTCTGGGAGGACCGCGCGGCGGTCCTCTACGAACTGGGCTGCGCCTCCCTCCTCACCGAACCGGCGACCACCGTCAACCACCTGCGCGCCGCGCTCGAAGAGCCCATCACCGACCCCGCCCTGCGCCACGGCATCGTCTACCGCCTCTCCCAGGTCCTCGCCCACTCCGACCGCCTCGGCGAGGCCTCCGACACCCTCGCCCGCGAGATCCGCATGACCACCGAGCCGCGGGTGCGGATCCGGATGCAGGCCGAGCAGTTCATGTGGGACGCCTTCCGGGCCGACGAGCCGGACTCGCCCGCCCGTTCACGGCGCCTGGCCCGGCTCGCCGAGCGGCTGCCGGGCCGCGATCTCACCGAGCGGTACATCATCGGACTCCGCGCCTGGGACGCGATGCTGCGCGCCGAACCGGCCGGGACCGCCGTCCGGCACGCCGAACGCGCCCTGGTCGGCGGGCTCGGCTGGGCGGAAGAGGGCCGGGGCTTCGAAGTCCCCGTCCTGGTCGCGCTCACCTTCCTCTATGCAGACCGGCCCGGGCGGGCCGAGGAACTCTTCGCCGCAGGGATCGCCGACTTCGAGAGCCAGGGCTGGCGCGGCGCCCATCTCTCGTTCGGGTACACGCTTCTCGCGTACATCCGTTTCCGCCGCGGACGTCTCGCCGAAGCCGAGGACTTCGTGCGCGCCGGGCTGCGGATCGCCGAGCGGGTCGGGCCGGGAACGCCCGCGCACTGGTACGCCGTCGGCATCCTCATCGAGGTCCTGCTGGCCCGCGGCCGCGTCGCCGAGGCCGCCCGCACCGCCGAGGACTACGGCTTCGGAGCACCGTTCCCCGCGGCCGTCGTCTTCCCCGACGCGCAGGCCGTGCACGGCGAACTGCTCCTGGCCCGCGGCCTCACCAAGGACGCGGCGGCCGAGCTCGCCGCGGCGGGCCGCCGCCTCGACCCGCGCGGCATGCGCAACCCCGCCTGGTGCCCCTGGCAGCTCCACCTCGCGCTCGCCGAGGCCGACGACGCCCCCGACCGTGCGCTCGCCACCGCGTACGAGGCGGTCCGGCGCGCCCGCAGGTTCGCCACCGCGTCCGCGATCGGGCAGGCGCTGCGGATCACCGCCGACGTCGCGTCGGGCTCCGCTCGGATCAAGCTCCTGGAGGAGTCCGTCAGCCACCTGGAGCGGTCACCGGCGGCGTACGAACTCGCCTGTGCGCTGGTCTGCCTCGGCGGCGAACTGCGCCGCGTCGGTCGCTCCAAGGATGCCGCAGAACCCCTCTACCGCGGGCTCGAAGCGGCCGTCCAGTGCGGTGCCGACGGCCTGGTCGAGCAGGCCCGCGACGAACTGGCGGCGGCCGGCCTGCGCCCCCGCCTGCTGCACAGCACCGAGACGGACGAGCTCACCGCGCGCGAGCGCACCGCGGCGGCGCTCACCGTCCGCGGCGAGTCGGCCGCCCGCATCGCCGAGGATCTGCACACCGACGAGGCGGCCGTCGTCCGGCTGCTGTCCGCCGTGTACCGGAAAGTGGGAACGGATCACTCCGGTCTCGCCGCCGCACTCGCGCCCCACCACCCCCGCTGACCTCGCGCTGAACACCGGCCCGCCCCTGCGACCGCCCCGCGCGGACCGGCGCCGCCCCCGCGCCGACAAGCACCGCGGGACACGTACCATTGGCGCATGTCCTTCCTCCGCCGCCGCAGCGCCGCCACTCCCGCCGGCCCGGACTTCGACGTCCTGGCCATGGACCCGGGTGACTGGCCCGGCAATCTCGGCGCGGGCCTGCTGCCCGCCCCCGACGGCAGCTGCCAGGGCGTCTTCCTGCGCTATGACCTCTTCGGCGGGCGCGGCCCCGCGATGATCATCGGCAATCTGCCCGAGGGTTCCCCGGCGCGTGAGATCGCCGACGACGAGGTGCCCTTCGAGGTGGCCCAGCTGCTGCTCGCGCTGGAGAACGACGAGGAGATCACCGTCGTCACCACCGAGGACATGCCGGTGATGCAGGGCGACAACCTCCTCATCGTGCGCCGCCTCAAGCTCTCCGAAACCCGCATCTCCTGCGTGCAGTTCGACCGCAGCGACGGCGTCCTGGTCACCATCGCCGCCTGGGACCGCCCGATCACCGACGATCTGTACGCACTCCTGAAGCCGCTGCCCGCCGAGCTCTTCCAGCAGGGCTGACCCACCCGGGACCGCCGCGGGCCACGTACCCACCCCTTCTGCTGAAGTTCTTCTGAGGGGGTGGGTTTTGTCATGCGCCTTGCCAGGCCAGTCATCGGACTTTTAACGTGATCCGTCATGACTCCCGGGATCTCGCGAAGAACCACGATGAAGTCCGCCGTCGGCGGCGCAGCCGCCCTTGCATCGGGCGGAGGCGCGCTCGCCGGTGTCGCGGCAGCGTCTGAGGGGCAACGTGTCAGGCGACATGACGGGCGGCATGACGGGCGCGATACATCCGATGAATCGCTGCTCTGGTATGCGGCGCCTGCCGCCGACTGGGAGCGTGAGGCCCTCCCCATCGGCAATGGCGCACTGGGCGCCATGGTCTTCGGCACCCTCGCCTCCGAGCGGCTCCAGTTCAACGAGAAGACGCTGTGGACCGGCGGCCCCGGATCCCGTGAGGGCTACGACCACGGCGACTGGCGCGAGCCCAGGCCGGACGCCATCGACGCGGTCCGCGAGGAACTGGACGAGAAGGGCAGCCTCACCCCCGACGCGGCAGCGGCCGGGCTCGGCCAGCCCCGCCGCGGCTACGGCGCCCACCAGACCTTCGGCGATCTGCACCTCGACATGCCGGACGCCCCGGACGCGCCCGACGCCACCTACCGCCGCGCCCTCGACCTCCGCAAGGGCCTCGCGACCGTCACGTACACCCACCAAGAGGTGCGCCACGAGCGGGAGTTCTTCGCCTCGTTCCCCGACGGCGTGCTCGTCGGGCGCCTCGGCGCCGACCGCCCCGCGAGCGTCACCTGCACCCTGCGCCACACCTCGCCCCGCACCGACTTCACCGCGAAAGCCGACGGCGACCGGATCGTCATACGCGGTGAACTCGCCGACAACGCACTGAAGTTCGAGGCGCAGCTGCGCGTCCTGCACCAAGGCGGCACGCGCACGGCGAACACGGACGGCAGCATCACCGTCAGCGGCGCCGACCACGTCTGGTTCGCGCTCGCCGCGGGAACCGACTACGCCGACACCTACCCCGACTACCGCGGCGATGACCCGCACACGCTCGTCACCCGCACCGTGGACGAAGCCGTCGCTCGTGGCCACGGCGCGCTCCGCGCCCGCCATCTGCGCGACCACGGCGACCTGTTCGGCCGGGTCGCCCTCGACATAGGCCAGAGCGCACCGGCCGACGTCCCGACCGACCAGCTGCTCAAGGGATACGGGGGAGGAGCGAGCGCGGCCGACCGCGCCCTCGAAGCGCTCTTCTTCCAGTACGGCCGCTACCTCCTCATCGCCTCGTCCCGTGCGGGCTCGCTGCCCGCGAACCTCCAGGGCGTGTGGAACAACAGCACCACCCCGCCCTGGTCGGCCGACTACCACACCAACATCAACCTCCAGATGAACTACTGGCTCGCCGAGGCCGCCAACCTCGCCGAGACCACCGCCCCCTACGACCGCTTCGTCGAGGCACTGCGTGCGCCAGGGCGACGTACGGCGAAAGAGATGTTCGGCTCACGGGGCTGGGTGGTGCACAACGAGACCAACCCCTACGGCTTCACCGGCGTCCACGACTGGTCGACCTCCTTCTGGTTCCCCGAGGCCGCCGCCTGGCTCACCGCGCAGCTCTACGAGCACTACCGCTTCGGCGGCTCCACGGAGTACCTGCGCTCCACCGCCTATCCGGCGATGAAGGAGGCCGCCGAGTTCTGGCTCGACAACCTCCGCACCGACCCGCGCGACGGCAGCCTCGTCGTCACCCCCAGCTACTCGCCCGAGCACGGCGACTTCACCGCGGGCGACTCGATGGCCCAGCAGATCGTCCACGACCTGCTCACCAACACCCTGGAGGCCGCCCGCGTCCTCGGCGACTCGGCCACCTTCCGAGCCGAGGTCGAGAAGACCCTCGGCAAGCTCGACCCCGGTCTGCGTGTCGGCTCCTGGGGGCAGCTGCAGGAGTGGAAGGCCGACCTGGACGACAAGAGCGACGATCACCGGCACGTCTCCCACCTCTACGCCCTGCACCCCGGGCGCCAGATCAAGCCGGGCAGCAAGTGGGCCGACGCCGCGAAGGTGTCCCTCACCGCCCGCGGCGACGGCGGTACCGGATGGTCCAAGGCCTGGAAGGTCAATTTCTGGGCGCGGCTCCGCGACGGCGACCACGCGCACAAGATGCTCGGCGAGCAGCTCAAGTCCTCGACCCTGCCCAACCTCTGGGACACCCACCCGCCGTTCCAGATCGACGGGAACTTCGGGGCGACCTCGGGCATCGTCGAGATGCTCCTGCAGAGCCAGTTCGACGTCATCGAGGTGCTGCCCGCGCTGCCCGCGAGCTGGCCCGAGGGATCGGTACGAGGCCTGCGGGCGCGCGGCGGGGCGCGGCTCGACATCGCGTGGTCGGGCGGACGCGCCACGCGCATCGTGCTCACCGCGTCACGCACCCGCGAACTCACCGTGCGCAGCAGTCTGTTGAAGGGCGGCGAGAAGACCTTCAAGGCGCGGGCCGGACAGCGGTACGTCTTCGACTGAGCCGTTGCTCTGTATGTGCTCCGTATGTGCTCCATACGTCAGGGCCGGGCTCGCCCCCACGCGAACCCGGCCCTGACGGTACTGGGCGGCTCTAGGAGCCCGACCGCACCACCTGCACATCAGCCGCCCGGACATACGCCACGCGGTGCCCGAACTGGACCTCGTAGTACGTGTCCTTGCCGCGCACCACCTTGTGCGGCGCGGTGTCGAACGTCGGCGCGTAGAAGTACTCGCCCGGCACCTTGTCGCCGATCGCGTACTTCTGCCCGGCGAGGAGCTTGTACGGCAGCGGCGTGACCGCCTGTACGGGGACGCCCGCCGGGTACGCCTCCTTCTCCGGGTAGGCGCGCCCGTACACCGGGGCCTCCTTGGCGTCGCCCTTCGGCGTCACCACGAGCCCCTTCGCGTCGACGGCGGTCGGCTGCTTCTTCGGGTTCTTGAACCAGGCCTTCTGCCCCAGGTACCAGACGGCGGTCCAGTCGCCCTTGCGATCGGCGACCGCGTACTGCTGGCCGGTGGACAGACGGGCGCCGGTGTCGTTCACGCCGGTCGTCGATTCGCCGCCGCCGGGACGCAGTCCGATGTCCTTGATGAGCGGCGCGTCGTCGCGCGGCTCGGTGTGGACGCGCACCGCGGCCGAACCGTGCGGCTCGCACTTCTCGCCCGCCTTGACGCAGCCCGTGTACTCGGGACGGTTCTTGGAGTACGTGGGCGCCACGGTCACCAGACCGCCGTTCGGGCCCGCCGTCCGCTTGAACGGCTTGCCCATCAGTGTGAAGTAGTGCTGCCAGTCCCAGTACGGTCCTGGGTCGGTGTGCATGCCCGCGATCGTCGACGGCAGCGTGCCCGGGACGTTGTCGTGGCCGATGATGTGCCGGCGGTCCAGCGGAATGCCGTACTTCTTGGAGAGGTACTTCACCAGGCGCGCCGACGAGCGGTACATCGCCTCCGTGTACCAGGTGTCGGGCGCCGTCAGGAACCCCTCGTGCTCCAGGCCGATCGACTTGGAGTTCACGTACCAGTTGCCCGCGTGCCAGGCGACGTCCTTGGCCTTCACGTGCTGGGCGATGTGGCCGTCGGTGGAGCGCAGGGTGTACTGCCAGGACACGTACGTCGGGTCCTGCACCAGGTTCAGGACGCCTTCCCAGCGTCCCTCGGTGTCGTGGATGACGATGGTGTCGATGCTCTGGGTCTTGGGCCGGTTCCCCAGGTCGTGGTTGCCGTAGTCGTCGTTGCCGTTCGGGTCCTTGAACTCCTCGTACGGCGCCGGGATCCACTCGCACGACACGGTCGACGGGCACTCGGTCTCGCCCTTGGGAGCCTTCCGCAGCCCCATGCCGCGCACCTGCGCGGCATCCGGCTTCAGGCCGCTGACCGCCGTGAGCGCCACATGCTGCCCGGAGTCGGTGGTGCGCTCCTGGCCGTCGTGGATGACGGCGAAGACGTCATTGGCGTACGTCGCCGCGGTGGCCTGGTCGTCGGCGCCGGAGAAGCGGGCGATCGCGCCGTACCAGTCGGCAGGGTCCTCGCTCAGCGGCTTGCCGAGCTTCTTCTGCGCCGCGGCGAGCAGGGCCGCGCCGCCGCGTACGTTGGCGGCCGGATCGGTGCGCAGCCGCTCGGCCGGGAGGCCGCTGAGCTCGGCGGCGCGGGGCAACGTCTTGAGCCGGGCGGGCAGTTGGGAGTCCTTCGGCACCTCGGCCGTGAACTCCTTCGGCTTGAGGACGCCCCGCGACGCGTCACCGCGCGGGTCCTCGTCGCCCTCGCTGTGGTGCGGGGCTCCGGCGATGGCGGTGCGCGCGTCGGTGAGGTGCATCGGGCCGTAGCCGCCGGTCACGCTCGGAGCGCCGCCGTGCGCGTCCCAGCGGGACTGGAGATAGGACACTCCGAGCAGCACGCTCTGCGGTACGCGATATTCGGCGGCGGCGGCCGAGAAGGCGCCCTGCAGCCCGTCCGACGGGGCCTGGGCGGGCGCGCCCGGCGGCGAGGATGACGGGGCGGCACCGAGCAGCGGAAGCAGCAGACCGGCGGAGACAAGGGCACCCGCGGTCCTGGCGGCGCGTTTGCGCGCGGCAGGGGTGCGGGCGGTGGCGGATCCTCGCAATGCAGCCTCCTGGGACGATGAAGCGTGATGGGGCGTGCGGGGCCGGGCGTGCGTGCGTCAGTGGTACCGGCTCTCCGACGATCCGTCAATCATGCCCAGGAGACGGGTCTTCGCATGTCAGCGCCCGTACCGGCGGGTTTCGCGCCGGGAGGCCGTACGGCCTGCGACGCGTCACTGGATTGGACCAATGAGCGGTACGAACAAGCAGACGACACCACGTTGGCCTGGGGTTCAGACGAAGCGGCGGACAAAGGTCAGTGCGGTGTCCGCGACCTCCTGCCAGCGGCTGTCGATCGTCAGTGCGTGGTCGCGGTCGGCCATCTCCGTGATCTCGGTGACGCCGGAATTCTCCCTCTGCTTCTTGTAGGCGCCGTTGGCGAGCGCCCACGGCACGGCGTTGTCCTTCTCGCCCGAGATGATCAGGAGGGGGCCGCGCCGGGGATTGCGGAAGTCGACCTTCATCTCCGTCCGGGGGTTGATGTTGGCCATGGCCGCCTGGAACGGCGGTGCGCACGGAGCCGGGACCGCGAACTTCTCGTAGAGCTCCTTGGCTTCCTGCTCGCTGACGGCGTTGGCGTAGGCGTAGCGGAACTGCTCGAAGGTCAGCGGCAGCGCGCGCTTGCGGTTGGCCGGATTGCCGATGATCGGGCGCAGGGAGCGCAGCGTCGACAGGGGCAGCGCCATGATGCCGCGGAACGGCACCGGGTCGATCGCCACCGAAGCGGCGGAGAGACCGCGCCCCGCGAGGATCTGCGTGAGCAGCCCTCCGACGGAGTGCCCGATGACGGCCGGTTTGCGCTCCAGACCGTCGATCAGTCCTGCCAGGTGATCGGCGACCATCCCGACGGTCTTTCCCGCGAGGGCGTCGGGTCGCTGCCGCGCCTCGGCGACCGTGTCCGGATCGCCGGGCCAGGACAGGGCGACCGGCACATATCCGGCGGCCTCGAAGTGGGCCGTCCACAGGTCCCAGCTGCTGGGCAGCATCCACAGACCGTGCACGAACACGACAGGAACGCGCTCGGTGGCGGCGTTGGCGCGGTCGATCTGCTGGGCGTCATTGAGGGACATAGCCTGAAGTTATGGGCGCAAGTGCCGTACCGCATAGGAGAGTTGAGTGTATGGCCGGTGTTGCGCGGTGCTTGTCCGGTCTCCGTGGACCGGGGTGCGCGCGCTGTGGCTGAAGCTTCTCGGCTGTTGCTCGGCTGCTCCTCGGCCGCCTCTCAGCGCGCCGCCCCCGCCAGGGCCCGGTCCACCTGTCGCGGAGACAGCGCGTGCTCGACCGCGAGGATGCCCGCACCGATCGCCGCCGCGTTTTCGCCGGTGCGGCTCGGCTCGATCCGGAGCACATGGGTGGCCAGCGGATGCGAGCGGCGGTACACCGCTTCCCGTACGCCCGCGAGGAGTTGGTCGTGGACGGCGGCCAGCGCGCCGCCGACCACCACCGTGTCCGGGTTGAAGAAGTTCACCAGGCCCGCGAGGACTTCGCCCACCGCACGGCCCGCCTCGCGCACCATGCGTACGGCGTCGCGGTTGCCCGACTTCACGAGGCGCACTACATCGCTGCCCGACGTCGCGTCGAGACCGAGACCGGACAGTTTGCGGGCGATGGCCGCGCCGCCCGCGACCGACTCGAGGCAACCGGAGTTTCCGCACCGGCAGGGCTCGTCGAGGTCGCCGACCCGGATGTGCCCGATGTCGCCCGCGCTGCCCTGCGCACCCCGGTGCAGCCGGCCGTCGGCGACGATGCCGCAGCCGATGCCCGTGCCCACCTTGATGTAGAGCAGGTAGCGCGTATCGGGGAAGGCGCGGCGCTGCTCGGCGAGCGCCATCACGTTCACGTCGTTGTCGACGAGGGCCCGTGGGCCGAACCGCTCGGCGAAGAACTCCGGGATGGGGAACTGGTGCCAGCCCGGCATGATCGGCGGATCCACCGGACGGCCCGTCGAGAACTCCACGGGCCCCGGCACGCCGACCCCGATGGACTGCAGCGAGGCCGGGTCGCGGCCCGCGTCGTCGAGCAGGCCGTGCAGCGTCCGCTCGACATGGCCGAGCACTTTCTGCGGGCCGTCCGCGATGGAGATCGGATCCTCGCGCAGGGCCAGCGTCTCGCCGCCGATGTCCATCAGCGCGACACGGCAGTGCGATGCGCCCAAGTCGACGCCCGCAACGGCGTTTTCGCGCGTACGCAGCCGAAGGCGGCGCGGTGGCCGGCCGCCCGTCGATCCGCCGTCCGCCTCCTCGGTGAGGAAGCCGTGCGCGATCAGCGCGTCCACTCGCTGCGAAACCGTCGACCGCGCGAGGCCCGTCACACGGGCGATGTCGGCACGGGTCTCCACCGCCCCCGTACGGAGCAGGGCGAGCACTTCGCCGGGTGATGACGGCAGGGAAACCGGGTGATCCGGCGCTCCAGACATGGCAGCCACCATAGGGACGACTTTCGCTGCTCACAAGGCGGATGGTGTTCGACAATCGGCCTAACTAGCCGTCAACTTGCTTGCAGTGAAAGCTGCTTGAGCCCTTGACAGGTCAAAGTTCGCTCATCACATTGCTCTGCAGACCGCTGCCGAAGGAGCCGAGGGTGCAGGCGATGAAGGCGACGCAAGAGATGTTGGCGATGCGCGGGGTTTCCAAGAGCTTTCTCGGAGTGCGTGTGCTGCACGGCGTATCGCTCGACCTCGCCGTGGGCGAGGTGCATGCCCTTGTCGGCGAGAACGGCGCGGGCAAGTCCACCTTGATGAAAGTCCTCGCGGGTGAACACGTCCCGGACGAGGGCAGCATCGTGCTAGACGGAACGGAGCATTCCTTCAGCCATCCCGCGCAGGCCCAGGCCGCCGGGATCGGCATCATCCACCAGGAGTTCGCGCTGCTCGCGCACCGCACGGTCGCCGAGAACGTCTTCCTCGGCCGTGAACCGACCCGCTACGGCCTCGTCGACCGCCGCACGATGGAGGCCCGCACGGCCGAACTCCTCGCCGATGTCGGCGTATCGGGCATCACGCCACGCACATACATCCGCGATCTGTCCGTCGCCCGGCAGCAGACCGTCGAGATCGTCAAGGCGCTCGCGTCCGACGTCCGCGTCCTGGTCATGGACGAACCGACCGCGCCGCTCGCCGACCACGAGGCGGGCCTCCTGCACGACCTCGTACGCCGCCTCGCGGCCCGTGGCCTCGGCATCCTGTACATCTCGCACCGCCTGCGGGAGGTCTTCGAACTCTCGCAGCGGATCACGGTGTTGAAGGACGGCCGCCACGTCACGACCGTGCACACTCAGGACACGGACACCGACCAGGTCGTACGCGCCATGGTGGGCCGGGAACTCAGCGCCTACTACCCGCCGCGCGCCAACGCCGACGACGTCGGCGAGGTACGCCTCACCGTCACCGGCGGCGGCAACGACCGGCTCCACGGCATCGACCTGACGCTGCGCGCGGGCGAGGTCACCGGCATCGCGGGCCTGGAGGGCTCAGGCCGTACGTCCCTGGCGCGGGCCCTGTTCGGAGCGGCCCCGTTCACCCGCGGGACCATGACGGTGAGCGGCGAAGCCCTGCGGCCCACCGGACCGCGCCAGGCCATCCGCGCCGGAATCGCCCTGGTGACCGAGGACCGCAAGGCCGAGGGTCTCGCCCTGCGCCAGTCCGTGCGCGACAACGCGCTCCTCGTGACGCGCGCCGTACCGGCCCGCGGCGAACCCCCCGCCGCCCGGGAGCTCACCGCGCTCCTGGAGCGGGTGCGCCTCCAGGCGCGCGGCGAGGACCAGGAGGCCCGCTACCTCTCCGGCGGCAACCAGCAGAAGGTCGTCATCGCCAAGTGGCTCGCCGCCCGCCCCCGTGTCCTGCTCTTCGACGAACCGACCCGAGGCGTCGACGTGGGCGCCAAGGCCGCCATCCACACCCTCGTCCGCGAACTGGCCCGCGAGGGCATCGCCGTCCTGATCGTCTCCTCCGAACTGCCCGAACTCATCGGCATGAGCGACCGCATCCTCGTCATGTCCGAAGGCCGCATCGCCGGTGAACTGCCGGCGGGAGCGGCCGAGGAGGACGTGATGCGGCTCGCCACGACCGCCCCGTCGGGGGACAGCAGCGCCCCGTCCGGAGAGGAGCCCGCCGCGTGAGCGGTACTACAGGCACCACCGGCACCACCGGCACCACCGTCGCCCCACCGCCCGCCGTGAAGACCCGCACCCCGAGCCGCTCCAGGCTCACCGATCCCGCCGTCGGCGTCTGGCTGGCGGCCGGGGCCGTCACCGCGCTCGGCTGGATCGTGGTCGCCGCACGCGGTGGCGACTTCCTCACCCTCTCGAACGTCGTCGGTATCCTGCAGAACTGCGTCGCCCTCGGCCTGGTCGCCGTGGGGCAGACCGCCGTCATCCTCACCGGCTCCCTCGACCTGTCGGTGGCGTATCTGATCAGCCTCGGCACGCTCGTCGCCGCCACCACCATGGAGGACGGCAGTGTCGTCACGGCGGTGCTCGCCGTCCTCGCCCTGTCGGCGGCCGTCGGGCTCGCCAACGGCCTCATCGTCACCGGGCTCAAGGTCAACGCGTTCATCGCGACGCTCGGTACCGCGTTCATCCTGCGCGGCTGGATCGAGGACAACTACACGGGCCCGGCGGGCAAGGTCCCCGCCTCTTTCCAGCATCTGGGCTACGACCGGATGGGCCCGATCCCCGTCTCGCTCTTCCTGCTCGCCGCCGTCGCCGCCGCGATGTGGCTGATCACCCGCCGCACCCGCTTCGGGCACCACCTGTACGCGACGGGCGGCGACGAACACGCGGCCAGGCTCTCCGGCGTCCGCACCCGGCGCACGATCATCGCCGCGCACGTCCTGTGTTCGCTGTGCGTGGGCGCCGCGGCCCTCTTCCTCGCCTCACGGCTCGGCGCGGGTGCCCCCTGGGCGGGTACCGAGGCCCGCTACGACCTGGAGTCGATCGCCGCCGTCGTGCTCGGCGGCACCATCCTCGCGGGCGGGCGCGGGGGAGTGGCGGGCACGCTCGGCGGGGTCCTCGTGCTGGCCGTGCTCGACTCCGTCTTCAACCAGCTCAGCGTCGACCCGTTCTTCAAGAACGTCGTACGCGGCGTCGTCATCATCGCCGCCGTCGCGATCTACGCCCGGCGCGGCAGCAGGAGGTCCGCATGAGCAGCAGTACGGCAACCGCCGCTCCCTACAAGCGAGTCGTACGTTCCCTCGGTACCGGCGCCCCGGTCTATGCCCTGCTCATCGTGCTGCTCGTCGCGCTCGCCGCCACCGACCCCGGTTTCTACGAACCCGACCGCTTCCTCGCCTTCGTCAAACGCGCCGCGCCCCTGGTGATCCTCGCCGCCGGGCAGTATCTGGTCATCGTCTGCGGCGAGTTCGACCTGTCCGTCGGGGCGATCGTCACCGCGGGCGTCGTCGCGGCGGCAGAGGTCTACGGCTCGTTCCCTGACGCACCCTGGCCGCTCATCACGGCGGGGCTGCTGCTCGCGGGGGCGGCCACCGGCCTCGTCAGCGGACTGATCACCACACGCCTGAGAGTGCCCTCGTTCATCACCACGCTCGGCATGATGCTGATCCTGGAGGGCGCCGTCTTCTTCTGGACGGGCGGCTCACCGCACGGGCAACTCTCGGAAGGGTTCCGCCAGATGGGGCGCGGAACCGCCATGGGCTGGCTGCCCTGGGCGGTCCTCGCCTGCCTCGTCGCGGGCCTGGTCGCCGTCCTGCTCATGCGTTCCGATTTCGGCCGCACGCTGATCGCGACCGGGGACAGCGAACGCGCCGCCGCCCTCGCGGGAGTCCGCGTACACCGCGCCCGCATCATCGCCTTCGTCCTGTCCGGCGCGGCGGCGGCGCTCGCCGCTGTCCTCGTCGGCGGCTTCTCCGGGGTCTCCGCACAGGCGGGCCGCGGCTACGAGTTCGAGGCGATCACCGCCGTGGTCCTCGGCGGGGTCGTGCTCGGCGGCGGCCGGGGCAGCGTGGTCGCCGCGATGGCGGGCGCCTTCTCGCTGCAGGCCCTGTTCACGCTGCTCAACCTGCAGGGCGTATCGGGCGCCCTGGAGTCCACCGTCCAGGGCGTCATCGTCATCGCCGCGGTCGGGCTCGGGGCCGCCGACTGGTCCCGGCTGCGCCGCCGTCGTACCCACTCCTCAGGAGGCAGACCCTCGTGACGCACATCAAGCCGATCCGTGGACGCGCGGGGCAGCGGCGCGGACGCACGCTCGCGCCCGCTGCCGCCGCACTCCTCGCGGGCGCCCTGCTCACCTCCTGCACCAGCGACACACCAGCCGACGCCCCCGCTGGGGCCTCGCAGACCGCCGAGTCCGGCAAGGGCGGGGACAAGCCGTCCAAGTTTTTTCAACAGGCTGAGTACGAGCGCCAGTTGAAGCTCGGCAAGGAGACGGCGCAAGGTCCGGCCGCCAAGCCCTGGGAGCAGATGCTCGAACCGGAGATGACCGACACCGCCCAGTACAAGAAGAAGGGCTCGGGCGGCACGCATCTCTGCTTCTCCAACGCCGGAGTCTTCAACCCCTGGCGCCAGGTCGGCCTGAAGAACATGAAGGCCGAGGTGAAGCTCCACAAGGAGATCAGCGACTTCACCGTCCTCGACGCCCAGGGCAAGGACGACAAGCAGATCTCCGACATCCAGGAGCTCGCGGGCAACAAGGACTGCGACGCGCTCATCGTCTCGCCGAACACCACGGCCACCCTCACCCCCGCGGTGAAAGAGGCCTGCGGCAAGCTCCCCGTGATCGTCTTCGACCGGGGCGTGGAGAGCGACTGCGCGGTCACCTTCGTCAACCCCATCGGCGGCTACGGCTACGGCGCGGTCGCCGCCGACTTCCTCGTCGACAAGGTCAAGCCCAAGGGCAAGATCCTCGCCCTGCGCATCTCGCCCGGCGTGGACGTCCTTGAGACCCGCTGGTCCGCGGCGAAGCTGGCCTTCGACAAGGGTGAACTCGACGTCGTGGACGCCAAGTTCACTGACGGCGACCCCGCCAAGACCAAGTCGATCGTCTCCGACGCGATCTCCCGGCACGGTTCCATCGACGGCGTCTGGATGGACTCAGGGGCCACGGCCGTCGCCGCAGTCGAGGCCTTCGAGGACGCGGGCGTCGACGTACCGCCGATCACCGGCGAGGACCAGCAGGACTTCCTCCAGGCGTGGAAGGACAAGAAGCTCACCGCGATCGCGCCCACCTATCCGACCTTCCAGTGGCGCACGCCGGTCATCGCGGCCCTGCGCATCCTGGACGGGAAAGAGGTCCCCAAGGAGTGGAAGCTGCCGCAGCCCACGGTCACGCAGGACAACCTCGACGAGTACCTCCAGGAGGGCATGCCGCCGCTGCACTACGCGATGTGCGGCTGCCAGAAGATGCCGGGCTTCCCGGGAGACTGGGGAGGCAAGAAGTGACGTACACCGCCTGGCAGTTGGGTGCGAACCCTTGGATCTGGCACTCGCCGGTCACCACCGAGGTGCTCGGCGAGACGCTGCCGCGCCTGGCGGACTGGGGCTTCGACGCCGTGGAGCTGCCCATGGAGCAGCCCGGCGACTGGGATCCCGCCGCCGCGGTCAAGCATCTCGACGCCACGGGTCTGACGCCCGCGGCCGTGGTCGCCGTCATGGCCGACGAGCGCAACCTGGTCCGCGCGGACGAGGGCACGCTGCGCACCACCCAGGACTACCTCCGCCGCTGCGTCGACGCGGCCCACGCGATCGGCGCCCCCGTGGTCGCGGGTCCCGTGTACGCGGCGGTCGGTCGGACCTGGCGGATGGACCGGGCCACGCGGGCGGCGGCGTACGAGGAGTGGCGCGAGCACATCGCCCCGGTCGTCGAGTACGCGGCACGCGCCGGCGTCCGCATCGCCGTGGAGCCCCTCAACCGCTACGAGACGAGCCTCTTCAACACCGTCGCCCAGACCCTGGACGGCCTCGCGGGCCTGCCCGAGGAGTCGATCGGCATCGCCCTGGACACGTACCACCAGAACATCGAGGAGCACTCGCTGCCCGAGGCGGTCCGCGCGGCGGCGGGCCGCATCGCGCACGTCCAGGTGTGCGCAAACGACCGCGGCGCCCCCGGCACCGATCACCTCGACTGGCCCGGCTTCCTGCGTGCCCTGGGGGATTCCGGCTACCGAGGGACGCTCTGCATCGAGTCGTTCACGGCCCACAACGACGCCATCGCCGTCGCCGCCTCCGTCTGGCGGCCCCTCGCGCCCACCCAGGACGCGCTCGCGACCGACGGGCTCGGCTTTCTGCGCCGCACCCTGGCCGCCCTCTGACGTCCGACCCTCTGACATCCGGCAATCCCGCACGTCCGTCCGTCCTTCCTTCCCAGCAGAGAGGCCACCCCATGGACTGTCATGTGCGTGACAGAAAGCTGCGTGACACGAAAGGCTTACGGCGAACGGTGATCGCCTTCGTCGCCGCGCTGCTCCTCGCCGTCGGGTTCCTGCCCGCAACGTCGAGCGCCGCCGACAAGGCGCCCGCCTTCCGCGCACTGCTCTTCACCAAGGCCGTCGGCTACGTCCACGACTCCATCCCGGCCGGCGTCCAGATGGTCAAGGAGCAGGCCGCGGCGAACAACTTCGAGGTCGTCGAGAGCGCCGACGCGACGGTCTTCGACGACGAGAAGCTCAAGGACTTCGACGTCATCATCATGCTGCAGAACTCCGGCATGGTCTGGGACACCGAAGCCCAGCGCGACGCCATGAAGAAGTACGTGAAGAGCGGCAAGGGCGTCGTCGCCCTGCACAACACCCTCGACATGGGCGTCGAGGACTCCTTCCCCTGGTGGGACGACCTCATCAACGCCGGTGCCCACATGCCCGCCCACTCACCGGGCGTCCTGAAGGGCACGGCCAAGGTCGCCGACCGCGCGCACCCCTCCACCAAGGGTCTTCCCGAGCGCTGGGAGCGCCCGGAGGAGTGGTACAACTTCGACAAGAATCCCCGCGGTGACGTGCACGTCCTGGTCACCGCCGACGAGACGACGTACGACCCGGGCGGCTCCAAGATGGGCGCCGACCACCCGATCTCCTGGTGCCGCAACGCCGAGGGCGGCAAGGTCTGGGCCACCGCCATGGGCCACGACAAGGCGTCGTACACCGAGCCCGCCTTCCGTGAACACGTGCTCGGCGGCATCAAGTGGGCTGCGGGCAACCAGCCGGGCGACTGCGGCGGCACGGTCTGGTCCGGCTACGAGAAGACCGCGCTCGACGACAACACCGCCGACCCGATGGAACTGGACGTCGCCAAGGACGGCAAGGTCTTCTACGTCCAGCGCAGCGGCGAGGTGAAGATCTTCGACCCGAAGAGCCACTCCACCTCCACGGCCGGAAAGCTCGACGTCTACACCGGTGGCGAGGACGGCCTCGTCGGTATGGAACTCGACCCGAAGTTCGCCACCAACCGCTGGATCTACCTCTACTACGCGCCCGCGTCTGCGAAGGACGACGTCAACCGCCTCTCCCGCTTCACGGTCAAGAAGGACAACACCCTCGACCTCGCCAGCGAGAAGAAGCTCCTGGACGTCCCCGCCTACCGCGACCGCACCTTCCCCGAGCCCGGCCACACCGGCGGCGCCGTCGAGTTCGGCCCGAACGGCACGCTCTACCTCGGCGTCGGCGACGACACCCCGCCCAACCTCGACCCCAACTGGCAGGGCTATGCCCCGCTCGACTGGCGCCCGGGCAAGCAGATGCTGGACGCCGCCCGCACCGCGGGCAACACCAACGACCTGCGCGGCAAGATCCTGCGCATCAAGCCCACGGACAAGGGCGGCTACACCATCCCCAAGGGGAACCTCTTCGCCAAGGGCAAGGCCAAGACCCGCCCCGAGATCTACGCGATGGGCTTCCGCAACCCCTTCCGCTTCACCGTCGACCCCAAGACGGGCTACGTGCACGCCTCCGACTACGGCCCCGACCGCGGCGCGCCCGAGACCAACCGCGGCCCGGAAGGCCTCGTCGAGTACAACGTCATCAAGAAGGCGGGCAACTTCGGCTGGCCGTTCTGCCACGGCAACAACCAGGCGTACGCCCCCTACAACCCCGACACCCAGGAAGTCGGCGCCAAATTCGACTGCACCAAGCCCACCAACCCCTCGCCGAACAACACCGGCCTGAAGGACCTTCCGACGATCTCGCAGCCCGAGATCTGGTACGGCTACGGCGAGTCCAAGGAGTTCCCTGAGATGGGCGCGGGCGGCTCCGCCCCGATGAGCGGGCCCGTCTACCACTACGACGCCAAGAACCCCTCCAAGACCAAGTTCCCCGCCTACTTCGAGGGCGCGAGCTTCTTCTACGAGTGGGCCCGCGACTCGGTCAAGGAGATCCGCTTCGACAAGGATGGGAAGCTCCTCAAGATCAACGACTTCCTCAAGTCGGCGAAGTTCGCCAAGCCGATGGACATGACGTTCGGGCCCGACGGCTCGCTGTACGTCCTGGAGTGGGGCAGCGAGTTCGGCGGCGGCAACAACGACTCCGGGCTCTACCGCATCGACTACGCCCAGGGCCAGCGCACCCCGCTCGCCCAGGCCAAGGCGTCCGCCACCAACGGCCCGACCCCGCTGAAGGTCGACTTCTCCAGCGAGGGCAGCAAGGACCCGGACGGCGATCCGCTCACTTTCGCCTGGGACTTCGACGGCAACGGCACCTACGACTCGACCGAGGCCAACCCCTCCCACACGTACGAGACCAAGGGAGACTTCAACGCCCAGCTGAAGATCACCGACTCCACCGGCAAGTCCGGCTACGCCAACGTGCCCGTCACGGCGGGCAACACGGCGCCCAAGGTGAAGATCGAGACGCCGGTCGACGGCAAGCTGATCGAGTTCGGCGACAAGATCCCTTACAAGGTCACGGTCACCGACCCCGAGGACGGCACGATCGACTGCTCCAAGGTCACCGTCAACCCGGCCCTCGGCCACGACGACCATGAGCACCCCACCACCGACATCCCCGGCTGCGAAGGGACCGTGGACACCGGTGACCTGGGCGGCCACCCCGAGGGCGCCGACCTCACCTACGTCCTCAACGCGAAGTACACCGACAAGGGCGGTGACGGCGTCAGCGCCCTCACCGGCTACGGCCGCTCCGTCATGCACCCCAAGCACAAGCAGGCCGAGTACCACGACGACCAGTCAGGGACCCGCATCGTCTCCCAGGAGGGCGCCGAGAACGGCAAGCGCATCGGCGACATCAGCAACGGCGACTGGATCGCGTACAGCCCGATGAGTGTCGAAGGCGTCAGCAAGGTCAGCTACAAGCTGTCCTCGCCCTACGGCGTCGGCTCCATCGAACTGCGCGCGGGCGCCCCCGACGGCAAGCTGCTCGCCACGACACCCGTCCCCAACACCGGAGGCTGGGACACTTACCAGGCCACGCCGGACGTGCCGGTCGAAGCCCTGGCAGGCACCCACAAGCTGTATCTGGTCTTCAAGTCGACGCAGGACAATTCCTTTGACGTAGACGCGGTGCAGTTCACCACGTCATAGTCACCTGGAAGTCGCCGGGGGCAAGTGAAGGTCCGCAGTGCGCCGCTGTCCATAAGCGCACCGCGGACCTTCATCCCCCGTCAGCGAGTGCCGACCGCCGCGCGCACGGCCCGACGGGCCAGCTGGCAGTCGTCGTGCAGCCGCCTCAGCAGCAGCCGCTGTTCCTCGCCGGACGGCGCGGCACCGGGGTGGGCCGGACCCGGTGCCATCGGGGCCGAATCGTGCATCGTTCGCTGCACGGCCATCTCGTACGTACGGATCTCTCGCGTGAGCACCAGCATCAGATTGACCAGGAACGCGTCACGCGCCGCCGGTCCCTGCTCCTGCGCCAGCTGGCTGATCTCGCGCCGTGCCACCGGTGCGTCACCGAGCACCGACCACAGCGTCGCCAGGTCATAGCCCGGCAGATACCAGCCCGCGTGCTCCCAGTCCACGAACACCGGGCCCGCGGGAGAAAGCAGGATGTTCGAGAGCAGCGCGTCGCCGTGACAGAACTGCCAGGTGCCGTGCTGCCCTGCCGAGTGCGCGATGCCGTGCAGAAGCTTCTGCAGGTCGCCCATGTCCCGGTCGGTGAGCAGACCCAGCTCATGGAAGCGGGAGATCCGCTTGCCGTAGTCCATGGGCCTGCCGAACAGCTCCTGCGGCGGACGCCACCGGTTGAGGTGGCGGATCGCGTTGAGCGCAAGGCGCACGTCCGCACGGGGCGGCGGCTCGACGGGATGGCGGGACAGCGCGGCGACGCGTCCCTGCATGCGCTCGATCACCAGCGTGCAGTCCTCGGGGTCCGCGGCGATCAGCCGCGGGGCCCTGACCGGAGGACGGTGCCGGACGAACGAGCGGTAAGCCGCTATCTCGTGCTGGATCCGCTCGGTCCACACCGGCGAGTGGTCGAGTAAACATTTGGCGATCGCGGTGCTGCGTCCTGTCGTTCCCACGAGGAGGACCGTCCGTCCGCTGCGGCGGAGCACCTGGACCGGATTGAACTCCGGACAGATGCGGTGCACCGAGGCGATCGCGGTGCGCAGTTGCGCCCCTTGGGGGCCTGACAAGTCGAGTCTCCCGCTGAGCGGTTGCGTGCCGGGCCCCGGAACGCGTCGCGTTCGGCCGGCGCCGAGCGACCCGGCCGCGGGGCGCGCGGGCTCCAGATACGGGCCGCTGCCGGGCTGTCGGCTGTGCAGCGGCCGGGGCGGGGCGGACACGGAGGACGATGCTGTGTACATGGGCGATACAGATCCCTTCGTGTGCCTGCGAATTGCGGCGCCTCCCGCCCCGGCTTCTCCGGGAGCACCCTGGGGAATGTCCCGCGGTGGGCCGGGTCGGGGTGGCGCATTCCTACCTGACACCCGCCGTCCCATGGCACACCATGTGGCGCACCCTGGCGAACCCTGGCGAATAGTCGCCCAGCAACTGACAGAGGGTTACTGTCAACTCAGCCGAGAACCTGGGGGCTTGACGTGAACGGACAACCCAACACCCGACTGTCGGACCATTTCGGCCTGGCAGGCTGGTCCAAGGGGGAACTCGCTAGACTGGTGAACCGGCAGGCGGCGGCCATGGGCCACCCGCAGCTGGCCACCGATACCTCGCGGGTCCGACGTTGGATCGATATGGGAGAAATCCCCCGCGATCCCGTGCCCCGAGTTTTGGCGGCTCTGTTCACCGAGCGTCTCGGCCGTGTCGTGACCATTGAGGATCTTGGTCTGGTCCGGCACGGGCGCGTGGGGAAACGGCGTGGCGACGGGAGTGTGGAGCACCCCGACGGCGTGCCGTGGGCGCCCGAACGGACAGCCGCGGTCCTCACCGAATTCACGGGAATGGACCTCATGCTCAACCGACGCGGCTTGGTGGGCGCGGGTGCCGCGCTCGCCGCCGGCTCCGCACTCAGCAGCGCCATGCACGACTGGCTGCACACCGATCCTGCCCTCGTTGCCGACGCTCCCCGAACCGACCATCCCCTGCACGCCGACCCCGCTGGGTTCGACCGCTATGAGGCCGCCCCCATCGGGTCGCAGGAGATCGAGGAACTGGAAACCTCCGTCGAGGTGTTCCGGGCCTGGGACGCGTCCCGCGGTGGCGGGCTGCAGCGCAAGGCTGTGGTGGGACAGCTCAACGAAGTGGGCGGCATGCTCGCCTACCGACACCCCGACCATCTCCAGCGCCGCCTGTGGGGCGTCGCTGCCAATCTCGCCGTCCTCGCGGGCTGGATGTCGCACGACGTCGGCCTGGAGCCCACGGCACAGAAGTACTTCGTGATCGCCACGCACGCGGCCCGCGAAGGAGGCGACCGGCCACGCGCCGGCGAGGCCCTGTCCCGGGCGGCACGCCAGATGGTGCATCTGGGGCGGCCCGACGACGCGCTCGACCTGATGAAGCTCGCCCAGTCGGGCTCGGGCGAGGAGATGCTGCCGCGCACGCAGGCCATGCTCTACACCATCGAGGCCTGGGCACAGGCGTCGATGGGCAAGGGGCAGGCGATGCGCCGCACGCTCGGCATCGCGGAGGACCTGTTCGTCTCCGACAAGGGGGATGTGGAACCGCCCAGTTGGATGCAGATGTTCGACGAGGCGGACATGCACGGCATGCAGGCCCTGGCCTACCGCACCCTCGCCGATCACGACGCGTCCGCCGCCAACACCGCCCAGCGTCACGCGAGGGAGGCGATCGACCTGCGGTCCAAGGGCCGCGACCGCTCGCAGATCTTCGACTACATCTCGCTGGCATCGGCCTGCTTCATCGCCGACGATCCTGAACAGGCCGATCGGTACGCCCGGTTGGCGTTGGTCTCGATGGGGTCGAACTCCTCGCACCGCACCTGGGACCGGCTGCGAGAGATGTACCGCCTGACGGCTCAGTACTCGGGCTATCCGAAGATCCAGGACCTGCGCGAGGAGATCAAGATGGCCCTGCCCAAGGCGGCGGCCAAGACCGGAGGTGGCAGCCGGGTACAGGCCTAGGCCGTGTCTCTTTGATCGGCTAGTCGCTCAGGCTCAGTTGATCCGAGCGATCAGCAGGCAGGCGTCGTCCTCGCGCGGGGCCACGCCGAACTCTTCGACGACCAACCGCACGCAGTCCTGCGCACCCCGTGTGCCCGTGAAGCGTGGTGCCAGCGCGAGCAGTCGGCTCGTGGCCGCGTCCCTGGCGCGCCGGGGAACCAGTCCATCGGTGTGCAGCAACAGCAGGTCGCCGGGCTCGAGTTGCACTTCGGCCTGCTCGTAGGTGGCTCCGGAGGTCGCTCCGAGGATCACTCCGCCCGGTGGCGTCAGCGCGCGCCCCGTCCCGTCGCGGAACAGCAGTGGGGCGGGGTGTCCCGCCTGCGCCCAGGTGAGGGTGCGGGTGGCGGGGGTGTACTGGCAGCAGACGGCGCTACCGAGGGCTGGTTGCGTGCTGGTGTCCAGTAACTGGTTGAGCCAGCCCATCAGTTGGCCAGGAGCCACTCCGGCCACCGCCATGCCGCGCACCGCACCGAGCAGCATCGCCATGCCCGACGTGACGGTCACGCCGTGCCCCGTGAGGTCGCCGACGCTGAGGAGGAACTGGCCGTCGGGCAGCTCCATCGCGTCGTACCAGTCGCCGCCGATCAGTGAACTCGTCGAGGACGGGAGGTAGTGCGCGGCGAGATCGAGGGCCCCGGGTCCGCCGTGCGGGAACCGCAGGGAGCCGCGCCACGGCGGCAGCACAGCCTCCTGCAGTTCGACCGCGAGCCGGTGCTCCGTCTGCGCGATGTGCCGCTGGCGCTGCAACGAGTCACGGGTCTCGCGCACCACCCGCTGGCTGCGGCGCAGTTCGCTGACGTCCCGCAACACCGCCCACATCGAGGCGGTACTGCCGTCAGCGGCGAGCACGGGCTCGCCCATCATGTGCACCTGTCGTACGCCGCTGTCCGGGCGCACGATACGGAACTCGCCGTCGATCGGCTTACCGTCGATCAGGCAGTCCGTGACCATGGCCGTCAGCATCGGCTGGTCGTCGACGTGCACCAGGGAAGGCAGCTCGTCGAGGGAGAGCGGGGGAGCCCCCGAGTCCCGCCCGAGGATGTGGTACAGCTCGCCCGACCAACTCGCCTCGTCGTTCAGGAGGTTCCACTCCGCGCTGCCGACCCGGCTGAGCAGTGAGCCGTGCTGCGGTTCCAGCGGTGCGGGTACGGCAGGAGCGGTGGGCGCCGCCATGTCCGGCTGCGTGGGTCCGTCCCGCAACTGGGCGAGGTGGTCGTCCAGGTCGTTGAGCTGGTGGACCGCCAGGTCACACAGGGCGCGCTGCCAGCGCCCCTGGTCGCCGCGGTCGGACCCGGCGTCACGGCGCACGGCGTCGACCTCACCGCGCAGTCGGCGTGTCTGCGCGATGAGCGCTTCGACCGAGCCGCGCTCGGGCGGCTGGGCGGAAGGGCGGTCCGCGAAGACATGGGACGGCATGAGGTGCTCCGTTGAGTATGCGGTGCGACCAAACGGGCGGGATGGACCGGTAATGACTTTCGCACAGCCGGGGGTGGCCCGTAAGGGATTTGGCAACACACGACGCGGTGGTGCTTCTGGCATATGCCTATGTCCTTCGGAACCGCGCGTTCCGGCAACACGGTCCCGATCACCCCCGCAAGTACCGGACAACAGCCAGAACACGACGGTTGTGGTCATGCGACGCGGGCAGTCCGAGCTTGTCGAAGACGGCGGCCACGTGCTTCTCGACGGTGCCCGCGGAGACGACGAGGCTCTGCGCGATCGCCGCGTTGGAACGCCCTTCGGCCATCAGCGACAGAACCTGACGCTCACGCTCGGTGAGGGGCGCGAGCTCCTCCGCGCGACGACCGGCCCCGGCCAGCTGCGTGACGACCTCGGGGTCGAGCGCGGTACCGCCCGCGGCCACCCGCTCCAGGGCGTCGGTGAACTCCGCGATGTTCGCGACGCGGTCCTTGAGCAGATAGCCGACACCCGCCGAACCCGCGGCGAGCAGGCGCGTGGCGTACTTCGTCTCCACGTACTGCGAGAAGAGCAGCACTCCCGTGCCCGGATGGTCACGACGGATGTCGATGGCCGCGCGCAGCCCTTCGTCCGTGTGCGTCGGAGGCATCCGGATGTCGGTCACCGTGACGTCCGGACGGTGCTCGGCGACCGCGGCACGCAAGGTGTCCGCGTCGCTCACGGACGCACAGATCTCATGCCCGCGCTCCGCGAGCATCTGGCCCAGCAACTCCCGCAGTACCGCGGCATCCTCGGCGATCACGACGCGCATGGCGGCATGCTCTCACGCGTGCAGCGGCAGCTCGACGGTGACCGCCGTCGGACCGCCGTCGGGACTCTCGACATTCATCCGCCCATCGACCGTACGTACGCGTTGAATGAGCCCCGCCAGGCCGCTGCCCGCGTCGGCGTCCGCACCGCCCTGCCCGTCGTCGCCGACCTGGAGGATAAGCCGGTCGTCCAGCTGGGCCACCGTGATGGCGGCCTGCCCGGCCCCGCTGTGCTTGATGACGTTCGTGAGCAGTTCGGCGGCGCAGAAGTACGCGATGGTCTCGATCGCCGGGGTCGGGCGCTCGGGTATGTCCGTCACCAGGTCGACAGGGATGCTGCTGCGTGCGGTGAGCGTGGCGAGCGCGTCCGGCAGGCCGTCGTCCAGGACCGGGGGATGGATGCCGCGGGCCAGATCGCGCAGTTCGGTGAGGGCCTCGGTGGCGTTGTAGTGTGCGCCGTCGACGAGTTGACGGAGCCGGGCGACATCCAGTGGCTCACCCCCACCCCCGCTGCCGCCGCCGGTGCTGTTCTCGCCCTTGCCTTCGCTCTCGCTCTCGTTGAGCCGCTGTCTGATCATGTCGAGGCTCATCGCCACCGCGACGAGACGGACCTGCGCCCCGTCGTGCAGATCGCGCTCGACGCGCCGGAGCAGCGCCACCGAGTCATCCACTGCGAGTGCCCGGGTCTCCTCCAAGTCACGCACTCGATCGGCCAGTTGGCCGGGCCCGAGGAGTGCGCCGATCAGCCAGAGGTCGACCTCGGTCGCGAGGTGGGTCACCCAGGGCGCGCACAGCAGGGTGCCGACACCGATGGCGACCGCGAGGAACGTGCCGGCAAACGTGTCCGCTTCCAGGCCGCCGAAGGGGATCGGCGTAAGCACCGGCATGCCCTCGGCGGAACCCGGCTCGGGGTGCTGCCCGAACACCGCCCACCGCAGGGGCGCGGTGAGATTGACAAGACCCGAGAGCCACCAGAGAACGGCGTACGCCCCCAGGCAGCCAACCGGCAGTTTCGCCAGGACATAGGCGGCCGACCGCCAGCCGGTCTCGTCCCACAGCCGGGCATCGAGGCGGCTGACCAACCGGCCGCTCGGACGCAGCGGCGGCGGCGCCGGTGTCCGATCCCCCAGAAGCAGCTCGGCAAGGCGACGGTGGACGGCTCCAAGCGCCCGGGCCAACTGGAGCCCCGCGATGAGCAGGAGTGCCCCGACCACGACAAGGACCACCGTCACCGTGAACCCCGCCCCCAGGGCGAGCGCCACCGCGAGCAGCACCCCGCCCGCGAGGCCCAGCGGGAACCCGATCAAGCAGTACGCGGCCTCGGCCCAGGCCCGCCGGGCGAGCGGGGCGCGCCCCACTGCCCGCACGAGGGCACGCGCCCCTGGCGTACCTCGCCGGGTGAGCCCTCGGGCCTCGGTCATCATGTCTCCTGCCGTTCTGCCGCCCCGTCGCAGACCTGGTGGGGTCGGACACCTCACGTTAGGTCTCCGCCAGGGCATGCCGGAACGCGGATTTCCTCCGTCTGGCCTGGGGGTTTTCCCCCAGTTGCCCACAAGTGACCGTCCAGTGCCCCCGAGCCGCCGCCCACGGAACGCTCAGGACAGCCTTGCGGGGCAGAGGCGCCGGGACTTCGGCTCGTCGTCGAGCTTGGCATCCACACAGCCGCCCGGCAGCGAACCGTACTTCTCCTTACCGAAGTTGGTGGTCACGGTCAGCTTTCCGTCGCCGAACTCCGTGCGCTGTACCGTCCCGTCACCGGTGAGCCGCTGGAAGCCGGTCATCCGTTCGGTGCCGACGGCCTTGTGCAGGGGCGCGAAATAGCGCTGGAGCGCCGCCATCTCCTTGCCCGTGGACTTCAGGTTCTTCTTCCCGAGCGTGAAGTTGAGCGGGGTGTTGTAGAGGGCGGACATCAACGCCCGGTCGGTCTTCTGGTCAGGGAGCTTGTTGTACGGCATCTCCCAGCGGTCGGTGTTGATGACGGAACCGTGCAGTGCGGTTTCGTACAAGGGGACGCGGTAGCGCGGGTCGTACATCGCTTTCGCCAGCGCGGACGGCAGCTTGACCTGCTTGAAGAAGACCGCCGGTTCGCCCTGTGGTGCGTAGCCGCCCCACTTCTCCTTGTCCTTCTCCAGCTTCCACAAGCCGTCCGCGACCGGCGTCTGCCCGCCGTGGTTGAAGGCGAGCACGGGGGCGGCCCAGGCCCCGGCGGACTCGGAGCCGAGGACGAACTTGTCCCCGGAGGCGAGCTTCCGCATGCGCTCCAGGCGGTTGGCGCGGTCCTGCTTCTTGTTCATGCGGTGGCCCTTGCTGCTGTCGGTGAACAGCTCACCCGCCGCGTCGACATCCAGGAAATAGCTGTCGGCGCCGTTGGCCGTGATCTTCTTCGCCCGGTCATCCAGGTAATGCTTGCCGCGCTCGGCCTGCTGGAACGCCTGAGAGCTGAGGTAGCAGCCCCGGCCGCCGAAGCCCTCCTTGATCTCCCCCTTCCAGTTCCGTACGCAGAAGTCCGGGTACACCGTGCCGGGCCACTTCGAGGAGGGGTTGTCGGCACTCTCGGGGGGCTGGCCGTTGGCGTAGGAGTCGTACGGGCCGACCAGGTAGCCGTGTCGTTTCGCGGCCCGCACGGCCTGCTTGTCCATCGGCTGCTCGTCGGCGTCGTAACCGAGCCAGAGCCGGGAGACGCCGAGCTTGTGCAGCTCGTTCACGCCCTTCGCGGTACGTGCGTCGCCCCAGGCATAGGCGTGCGCGGCCCCGAGCAGCCGCTCGACCTCGGGGTTCTCCCGGATCTTCTGCTTCAAGGAGCGCAGCTTGCCGCGTTCGTCGAGGTAGGCACGGTAGTCGGTGGCGGAGGAGACAGGGGAGGCGCCCGTGAGGGAGAAGTGCACCGTGTAGTCGCGGGTCTGCTCGCGCTGCGAGAACTCGTGCCGCGCCGTGGAGCCGATCCGGCCGTCCTTCGAGGCGAAGCCGAGGGACGTGCCGACCTCCTCCGGCACGATGTAGCTGACGCCGTGCCTGCCCTGGGTGTAGCCCCAGGCCGGAAGGGTGAGGCCGCCGGAGAGCTCGGCCTCCGAGTCCTTGAGACCGGCCTCGCCCGAGTTCCAGAAGGTGTCGTCGACCGGGACGCGCAGCCCCTCGCCGCGCGGGATCTGAAGGGCGGACCCGCCGCTCGGCGCGGTCCTTGGCCAGGACAGGTTCTGGTCGGCATCGGAGTGCACCGTCATGCGCAGCCGACCGTGATCGCTCTCCGCCGTGACGGTGAGCTTCTTGTCGGGGTACGACCAGCGGGCCCTGCCGCCGTCCACGGTCACCTTGCCCGGCTTGCCGAGCCGCTGTCCCGGCGCGCCGGACACCGGGAGTGAGGACCCGTCGTCGGTGTGCCCCGTGACGCGCAGCGATGCGGTGTCCACGCGCGCGGCGCCGCCACGCACGCTGAAGTCGACCGAGCTTCCGTGCACCTGGGGCGGCCTGTCGGGCGTACCCGCGTCTGCCGGAGGCTCGGCCATGGCCAGGTAGCCGGCCGACGCCGTGGTGGCGGTCAGTACGACGGCCACAGCGATGCCGTAGGTACGGACGCGGCGCCTTCGACGCGCGCCCGCGAAGTCACCGTGCCGGGCCTTCTGTGCCTGTGTCTGACGGCTGTTGCTCTTCACGTAAGTCACGGGGAGAGCATCCGGGGTGCGCGTAAGAAGGTTCTAAGAGCTTCTAAGAGGGTGGTTCGAGAGCTTTTGGTGGGAGATCGAAAACGAAACCCCGACCAGTGCCACGTTGTCCACCGGCAACGAGTCCGCTTGCCTCGGCGGAAGGCTGGCTGCCGAGGCCGTTATGTGAGGGGAAAGGGGTACACGCGATCGTGCGCGGCCTTGGCGGCGGTTCAGGCGGCCGAAGTGATCGCTCGGGTGACGGTCGTGATCGCCGGGGCGGGGTGGCCGGAGAGGCGTGCCACGAGCACCCTGCGGATCTCGGGGGGTGCGCCGTCGACGCGCAGCAGGCTCACCCCGGGCGGCAGCACCGGTGAGAGCCGGGACGGCACCGTCGTCACGCCGAAGCCGCCGGCGACCAGCTGGAGCTTCGTCAGCCAGTCGCGCGTGGAGTGGATGACGCGGGGCCGTCCGGGCAGGCCGGGCCAGACGCCGAGCAGCGGCTCGGAGCTCGATGACGGGGTGGCGATCCACGCGGCGTCGACCAGCTCGTCGACGTGCACCGTGGTGCGTCCGGCGAACTCTCCGGTCGAGGGCGCTGCCACGACCAGTTCGGTGTCCGCGACGGTCTCGACGTGCAGGCGCGGTGAGTCGCCGTCGAAGGGCCGGTGGGGTGGGCGGGACGTCAGCACGGCGAGGTCGAGCGAGCCGGCGCGCAGCGCCCGGATCAGGGTGGGCGTGGTGCTCTCGCGGGTGGTGACCGTGGTCTGCGGGTCGGCCACCGCGAGGTGTGCGAGTGCGGCGGGCAGGATCGCCGCGCCCGCGCTCGGGACTGCCCCGAGCCGCACCAGTTCGGTCCGCGGGACGGTGCCGGCGAGCTCACGCTCGGCTGCTGCGAGCGAGGCCAGGACCGTGTGGGCGTGCCGCAGCAGGGTCAGACCGGAAGGAGTGAGCCGTACCCCGTCCGGGCGGCGTTCGAAGAGGGTGGTGCCGGTGCTGCGTTCGAGGGCGGCGGCCTGGCGTGAGACGGCCGACTGCGTGTAGCCGAGTCGCTCGGCTGCCGCGGTGAAGCTGCCGGACTCGGCGATCTGCCGCAGGACCCGCAGTCCCGTGCTGGAGATGTCCATGCGACCTACGCATACCACGGATGCCAGATCGTCGCTTCCGGCATGCTCACCCAGCTCGTAGTGTCGATCTCACGAGCACGGACGAACACGGACGAACATGGAGGTCATCACGTGCGAGCAGCAGTTCTGACGCGGTTCGGCGCCCCGCTCACGGTGCGGGAGGTGCCCGACCCCGAGGCCGGGGGCGGCGAGGTGGTGGTCGAGGTTCTCGCCGCCAATGTGGGGCCCTACGCGGGCGAAGTCTTCAGCGGCGAGCGGAACTACCCCCTTGTCCCGCCTGTCGTGCCCGGTGTCGGCGGCGTGGGGCGGATCGTCCACGTCGGTCCGGACACCACCCGGCTGCGCGTCGGTGATGTGGTGTGGTGCGACTCGACGGTGCGCTCGCGGGACGACGCCCTGACGCCCGACATCACGCTCCAGGGCTGGAGCTCGCGCGGCGAGGGCGGCGCGCGGCTCGCCCGGTACTGGCACGACGGTGCGTTCGCCGAGCTCATGCGGGTCCCGACGGAGAACGTCTTTCCGCTGCCCGCCGCGGCCGGGGACGATCCGGCCCGCTGGGCCGCACTCACCGTGCACACCATCTCCTACGGCGGGCTGCTGGCAGGCGGGCTCGCAGCCGGCGAGACGCTGCTCGTCAGCGGGGCCACCGGCAACCTCGGCAGCAGCGCGGTCGCGGTCGCGCTCGCGATGGGAGCGGGCCGCGTGGTCGCCCCGGGCCGCAACAAGGCCGCCCTCGACCTCCTCGCCGACCGGTTCGGTCCGCGTCTGCGCCCGGTCCCGCTGACGGGAGACGAGGCCACCGACCGCGCGGCGATGTCCGCGGGGGCCGACGGCCCGATCGACATGGTGATCGACTTGCTCCCGCCGAGCGCACCCAGCTCGGCGTCGCGCGCGGCGGCCATGACCGTGCGCGAGTACGGCCGCATCGTCCTCATGGGCGGCGTCGGCATGCTCGGTGGCGACGACCTCGCACTCCCGTACCCATGGATCATGCGCAACTCGATCACCGTGCGCGGGCAGTGGATGTACCCGCGCACAGCCAATGTCGGCATCATCCGGCTCCTCGCCTCGGGCACTCTGGATCTCGCCCCCGAACGAGTCCGGTCGTTCGGCCTCGATGCGGTCAACGACGCCATCGCGTACGCCGCCGCGCACGGTGGCCCGTTCGACCGCACCAGCCTCACCCCATCGGCCGGCTGACAAGGCCCCCTGATCCCCACCACCCGCACGACCGCCATTCTTACGAGCACAGGCGGCTGTACGGCTGCTGTTTGACGTGAACGAAGCCAATCGGGGCTCGGCCGGTTACTGCTTCCTGGCGAAGCTGCCAGCGTCGACCTCGGTGAGGATGCCGAGTTTGACCAGGCGTTTCAACTTGGCTCGTGCGACTCGGCCTCCCGCAGCCGGGGCTGCAGTTCGCCGATCTGTGTGCGGAGGTCGTTGGCCTGGGCCCGGGCGGCGTCCTCCTGGAGGTCCAGCGCGTCGAGCAGGGGCTGGATGTTCATGCGGTCACCGCCTGCGGTTCGCGCCAGGTGGGAGCGTTCGCGCCGGTGAGGCGGCGGATGATGACGTGGGACATCGACCAATAGACGCGGGAGGCGGACGACGAAGGGCGGTGCTCGTAGTCGCGGACCAGACGCCGGTGCAGTATCAAGATCCCGTAGGTCTGCTCGACCCTCCACCGCTTCGGCTGCGGCACGAACCCCTTGTCCTGAGGGTTGCGTTCGACAATCTCGACGTCGATGCCGAGGTTGGCGCCGTGCAGGACCACCTGGTTCTTGAAGCCCTGGTCAACCAGCGCCTTGCGAACGGTGTCGTCGGCGTGCTCGGCGACATGGTCAAGCAGGATCATGCCCGCGGTGTTGTCGTGCGTGTTCGCGGCGAGGACGACGACCGCCGGATCCCGGCCGGTCGTGGCGGCGGGGACCCTGGCTGCCACGTGGACACTCTGGGTGTCCAGCACCACCAACGTCGGGTCCTCCAATCGGCAGGCCCGCTCACGGACCTGGCAGCGCAAAAGTTCATGGATGATCTGGTCGGCCCCGTCGTCCCGCCAGGCGGCGAAGTAGTAGTACGTCGCACTCTTCTGGGGAAGATCGTGCGGGAGATAGGCCCACTGGCAGCCGGTCCGTCCCTGATGGAAGATCGCGTTAACGGTCTCCCGCATCTCGTAGACGCCCTGATGGCCGCCGCTGCGTCGCTCCGCGGACCGGGACGGGGGTCAACGGGTTCGGCGGGTGTTCCAGAGCGGGAGTTGCTCGAAGAGAGTGACGGCTTCTTCGTTCCAGTGGCGGTGCCAGGAGGTGGCTTCGGCCGTGGCCGCGTGGGCGTAGTGGTCGATGGTCGCCTGCAGGCGGGTGTGGACGTGGTGGCGGTGGGCGATGTCGCGGATGCGGTCGATGGTCTGCGGTGTGCAGTGGGGGTTGCCCAGGGCGGCTTTGACCGTGGCGTGTTCGTCTTCGCCGGTGGCGGCGAGGAGGTCGCGGGTCAGGTAGGTGTGACGCCCGGCCCGCAGATCGGCGCCCCGGGGTTTGCCGGTGCGGGCGGGGTCGCCGAAGAGGTCGAGGTAGTCATCGCGTATCTGGCCGCTGAGGCCCGCGAGCCGGGCGTAGCGGCGCAGGCTCTCCTCGTGCGGGGCCAGGTCCTGCCCCGCGGCCAGCAGACCCAGACGCATGGGGGCCAGGATGGTGTAGCGCGAGGTCTTGTACTCGCACACCGTCTCCAGCGTCACGTCATCGGCTGTGGGGTTCACGTCGCGCTCCAGGTCGAGGACCTGGCCGATGACGGTGTCGGTCGTCACGCCGAGCTGGACGTCGAGCATGGCCTGTCTGCGGTCGGCGGGCAGGTCGGCCCGCACCAGGACGCGCAGGGCCAGGAAACCGGCGAGATCACCTGTCATCATGGCCAGTCCCAGCGCGGCCTGCGGGTTGTCCGGGAGGTCCTGGCGACAGGCGTAGTACGTCGAGGGGCCACCGCGGCGCAGCGGCGAGTCGTCCATGATGTCGTCGAGGATGAGCGCGTGGCTGTGGAGCAGCTCAAGACTCAGCGCGGCTTCTGCGAGCCCAGCCGCCCCGCCCCCGCCGACGAGTCCTGCCGCCTCGTGGATCAGGGCGATCCGTATGCGTTTCCCACCGCGCAGCGACAACTCGGCGAGGAGTTCAAGACAGCGGGGCGCGAAACGTCCCAGCTGCGCGCTGCCCAGGTCAGTGGCCAGTTCGGCGAAGTATTTCTCGAAGGCAGCATCGAAGCGCTGACGGTGACCGGCGACACGCTCCAGGGCGCTGAGAGTACTGCTGTTCATGGTTGTTCGGGCCGGCCTTTCCTCAGGAACGCGAGGGCCAGCTTCCCATCCGACTGGGGAAGCCCCTCAGACGGCCCGGGCCGTCCGGCCAGGGTACGAGCCGGCCGTCTCAACCCGTCGCGGGAAAGGCCTGCTCGGTCCAGATGGTCTTGCCGGAGCGGGTGTAGCGCGTTCCCCACCGCTGGACGAGCTGCGCGACGATGAACAGGCCGCGCCCGCCCTCGTCGTCCTCGCCGCTGTGGCGCAGGTGCGGTGAGGTGTGGCCCGTGTCCGCCACCTCGCACAGGAGCGTGCGGTCACGGATCAGGCGTACCTGGATCGGTCCTTCGGCGTACCTGACCGCGTTGGTCACCAGCTCGCTGACGACGAGCTCGGTCGCGAACGCCAGCTCGTCGAGGCCCCATTGGTGCAGCTGCTGGGTGGCCAGGTCGCGGGCACGGCCCGCTGCGACCGGTTCTGCGGGCAGCTCCCATTCGGTGACCTGCGACGGGTCGAGTTCGCGGGTACGGACGAGCAGCAGGGCGGTGTCGTCGGCGGTCGAGCCGCCCGGCAGGAGTTCCGCCACGGCCCGGTCGCACAGCTCTTCGAGCGAGGCGTGCCGGTCGCTGAGTACACGTCCCAGGGTGTCGAGGCCGTGGTCGATGTCGCGGTCGCGGGCCTCGACCAGGCCGTCGGTGAAGAGGGCGAGCAGACTGCCCACCGGCAGCTCGATCTCCATCGACTCGAACGGCAGACCGCCCAGACCCAGGGGCGGTCCTGCCGGCAGGTCGGGGAAGGAGAGAGCGCCGTCCGGATCGACGACGGCGGGCGGCAGGTGCCCGGCCCTGGCCATGACACAGCGCCGCGAGACCGGGTCGTAGACCGCGTAGAGAAGGGTCGCACCGGTGGTCACATCGGCATAGGCGCCGTCGGGCGGTCCGAGCTCGCCCCGTTGCTCCTCCGCCGACTGCGCCACCAGATCGTCGACCCGCGAAAGCAGTTCGACGGGATCCATGTCCATCTGGGCGAACGCGCGCACCGTCGTACGCAGCCGCCCCATGGTGGCGGCTGCCTGCAGGCCGTGGCCGACCACGTCCCCGACGACGAGTCCGACCCGGGTCCCGGAAAGGGGGATGACGTCGAACCAGTCGCCGCCGACCCCTGTCACGTCGTCCGTGGGCAGGTAGCGGTGGGCCAGGTCGACCGCGGACTGCTCCGGCACGTGTTGCGGGAGGAGCTGGCGCTGGAGGGCCAGCGACGCGGTGCGCTCACGGGTGAAGCGGCGGGCGTTGTCGATGGACACAGCCGTACGGGCGACCAACTCGTCGGCCAGTGCCACCTCGCCGCTGTCGAAGGCGGCCGAACCGGTGCCGCGAATGAAGGTGACGATTCCCAGGGTGCTGTTCCCGGCCCGCAGCGGCACGACCAGGGCCTTGTCGTCGAGCACGAGCCCGCCCGATGAGAGGCTTCGATCCTGCGGCGAACCGGACGGGTACTCCACCGGTGGGTGGTTCCCGAGAGGCGGGGGAGAAGGCCGCTGCCCCGGCGTTCCCTCGTCGTTCTCCTCGTAGTCCTCCTCGTGTCCCTCCTGCTCGTCGTCTCCCTCGGCCGAGCAGCGGGCGACCCGTACCAGAGACATCGCCGCCGAGCCGCTGGTGGCAGGCACCCCGCCTTCCAGTACCGCCCCCGCAAGGTCGACCGTCACTGTGGCGGCGAACTCCGGTACTGCCACCTCGGTGATCTTCTTGGCCGTGACCATCACATCGAGGGTGTTTCCGATTCCGCGGCCTGCTTCGACGAGCAGGGCAAGGCGCCGCTGGGCCTTGTAGCGGTCGGAGATGTCGAATGCGTCCTCGCACACTCCGAACACGTGTCCGTCGGCGTCCTGGAGCCGGTAGTAGGCGCAGGACCAGATGTGGTCCGTTTCCGGGTCGCTGGGCGGCCGTCCCTGGAAATGCAGGTCCAGGAATGGCTCTCCGGTATCCAGTACGTGGTGCATGACCGCGTCGAGCGTGGGCGGATGCCCCTTGGTCACGAACTTTCCCTCGGAGTACAGCTGATCTGCCCGATAGCCACGGAACTCGGCGAAAGGCCGTCCGATCTCCCGTTCGTACGCCGCGTTGCACCAGGTCAGACGCAGTTCGGTGTCGTAAATGGCCAGGCCGAGGGGGGACTGGGTGGCCAGCCCGTGCAACAGGGCAAGCCGGGATTCCCACAGCCGGAGATCCTGCAGCTCCGTCGCGACAAGGACACGCGTCGCCGTACCGGCGCCGGGCAGGGGACAGGCCGCGGTGGCGACGAGCAGCTCACTCCCGTCCCGGTGCCGGGCGACGCGGATCTCGTTCCCCTGGAACCGGGGAGGAAGGGAAAGAGGGAGAACAGAGTGCGTCGGGCCGGGTGACAGGAACGTGGTCACGGGCCGACCGACGATCTCCTGCGGCTGGTAGCCGAGGAGCCGCTGCGCCGCGGGGCTCCACCCGATGACCGTGTCCTGGGCGTCGACGACCGCCGTGGCCGCCCTGGTGACGTCGAGGGGGCCACGAAAGTCAGTACTTTGCTCCGCGTTCCATGCAGTCATGGCGCCACATCAGCCCCGTTCGTCCCCTACAGAATCCGCCGTCCCCGGGGGAGGCACAACCGCGGTACACCCATCCAACGGAAGCGTGGCGTTGCGGCCATCGGTAATAACAAGCCCTGCGGGCCGCCCGAGCGGCTTGCGGGGCCTACCGGAACGCTCCCGCCGTCAGAACGCTGCTCAGAACGCCGCGGCGATCCTGATCCCGGCCACGGTGCCGTCGCCCCGTAGAGTCAGCGCCCCCGGGCCTTCGTGACGTACGCAGTCCAGACGGCCGAGTACGGTCTCCCGTCCGTCCGGTCCGCCGACCGTGATCCCCTCGGTGGCGGCCATGACGAGCAGGGTCTCGCCCGCGGCGCACGCGATCTCCGACGCCATCTCCGCCTCCCGGGTGGCGCCGACGCTGATGATCCGCACGTGCGCCGTCGCCCGGCCCCTGCGGGTCATCACGTTCATGTTGCGCACCGGGCCCGCTTCAAGCCTGCAGTCCGTCGCCGCGTCGCCGGAGAAGGCGAAGGGGCTGAGCGGCCCGACCGGCTGCGGGGTTCCGTTCACGGTCAGCACCATGCCTTCGCCCTCGACCGGAGTGATCACGCGGTCGATCCCGGGAAAGGGGGAGAAGGAGCCTCCCGCGTCCACGTCCGCGACACTCACCCGCCAGTCGAAGCCGTCCGCGGGTTCTTTCGAGGGTGTCGTGGGCAGGGACGCCTGTACGGCGCCCGACGCGACCTCGCGGGTCGTACCGCCGCCGTTCTTCCACGGCATGCTGCGGTATTCGCTCCAGCGCAGAACATCCCAGCGCGGATCGTCTCCGGCCATCCGACGCCGCCTCCTTCTTCCGTCGTCGGCGCCTGCCGCCTCCAGCGGCGCACCCGTGATCACCAAGTCCGGGCGCAGCCTAATCCGTCGTCGAGGGCGTCCCGAACTCATGTGCCAGGATGTGGAACGTGTCCCACACCCAGTTCACCAGCCAACTCATCGGCCGGGAAGACGAACTCGACCGCCTCGCCGCGGTGCTGGAGCGTGCCCGCGCCGGTGAGGCCCGCGCGGTGCTGATCGCCGGTGACGCCGGGGTCGGCAAGACTCGGGCGCTGGATGAGGTCGCCGGACGAGCCGCAGCGGCCGGGATGGCCGTGTTCACCGGACACTGTGTCGACCTGGGCGACGTGGGACTGCCGTATCTGCCGTTCACCGAGATCCTCGGCGCGCTGGCCGCGGACGAGCGTTTCGCCTCGGTCCTCAGCGGTCATCCGGTGGCGGAGGGGCTGCTCGGCGGCGGTACGGAAGCCGTGGGAGACGTGAACAGGCGGCTCCGGCTCTTCGAGGACGTGGCCGCTCTGCTGGCCGAACTCACGGACATCGCCCCACTGTTGCTGGTCATCGAGGACCTGCACTGGGCCGACCAGTCCTCCCGCGACCTGCTGCGGTTCCTGCTCAGCCGAGGTGTCCTCAAGCGGCCGGCCGGCGGCTCGCCCGACCACCGGCTCGCGGTGTTCGCCTCGTACCGCGCGGACGACCTGCACCGTCGCCACCCCTTGCGTCCCCTGCTTGCCGAGCTGGTGCGGCTGCCCGCCGTGGAACGTCTTGAGCTTCAACCGCTGCCCGACGCGGATGTGGCCCGCCTTGTGCGTTCACTGCGGGATCGTCCGCTGCCGGACGCCACCATCCATCGGATCGTCGAGCGCGCCGAGGGCAACGCCTTCTACGCGGAGGAGCTGGTCGCGGCCACGGACGCGCCGGCCGGTGGTGTGCCCAGCGGTCTTGCCGACGTTCTGCTCATCCGGGTCGAGCAGCTGTCCGACACCGCCCAGCAGGTGCTGCGTACCGCGGCGGTCGCCGGGCGCCGTGTCAGTCATGATCTGCTGCGGGACGCCGTCGGGCTGCCCGAGCAGGAGCTGGAGGCGGTCCTTCGCGAGGTCGTGGAGCGGCAGTTGCTCGTTCCTGGCGAGGGTGACACGTACTCCTTCCGGCACGCGCTCGCGCGGGAGGCGGTCTACGCCGATCTTCTGCCGGGTGAACGGGCCCGGTTGCACGGTGTGTTCGCGCGCCTGCTCGCCGAGCGGGGCCGTCAGTCCGGCAGCGCGGCCGAGCGCGCTCACCACTTCCGTGAGAACCATGACCTGCCCGAGGCGCTCGCCGCCTCCCTGGAGGCCGCCGACCACGCGCAGCGCGTCGGCGCTCCCGCAGAGGAGTTGCGGCACATCGAAGCGGCCCTCGATCTGTGGTCGGCGGTCAACGCCTCCGGCCGGCCGGCCGGTACGGACTCCGTGACGCTCACGCTGCGTGCCTCGGCGGCGGCCGCCCACGCCGGGGAACTGCACCGCGCCGTCTCGCTCACGCGGTCCGCGCTTGCCGGTCTCGGTCAGGACGCCGACTTGGAGCTCGCGGCCCGTGTCCGCTACACGCTCGCCGGGAACCTGCTGAACGTCGACAACCTGCCGGCTGCCATCGCGCACAGCAGTGAGGCTCTCTCCCTGATCCCCGCCGAGCCCCCTTCGGCGACATGGGTGTGGGCGGCGGCCACGTACATGATGGTCGCCGCGCGCCAGAGCGACGAGGACGAGAACGCGCGACGGGTCGGCCGGCAGGCTCTGCGGGTCGCCGCCGAGTTGGCAGTCGACGACGCGCGGGCCGACCTTCTGATCTCCATGATGGTCCACGCGGACAGCAACCGTCGCACCCCGGAGGGCAGGGAGCAGCTGCGAGAGGCGCGGGGTCTTGCGCTGCGGGCCGGCAACGCGCACGTGGAGATGCGCGCCTTGTTCAACCTGGCCATGGGCAGCGTCGAAGTCGGTGAGCTGGAGGAATGCCTGCCATGGGTGGCGGAGGGCCTGGACCGGGCCCGGCGTTCCGGGCTGCTGTCCTCGCCGTATGCGCTGGAGATGCGCTACCTGCGACTCCTTGTGCAGTACACGCTCGGCCACTGGGACGAGTGCGCGCGCGGCGCGGCCGAGGACGCCGGGACGTACTCCGGCACGGGCGGCTTCACGGCCGGTCCCGGGCTGTACGTGGCACTGGCTCGCGGCGATTTCAGTGCTGTCGAGCGTGCCCGAGCGTTGCTGGAGGGGCACTTCGACTGGAAGAACGCGTTGGTCGCCGGAATCGTGGGGATCGATGCCGCCGCGTGGCGCGGGGACCCGGACGAGGCGGTGCGGGCGATGCGGCACACTGTCGGCTCCCTCACCGATGACACGGGCACGCTGCCCGACGCCACGGTCCGGCTCGTCGCTCTGGCCCTGTCCGCGGTGGCCGATTCGGCGGCCGAGCTGCGTATGCGCGGTGACGAGGAGGGGGCGAAGCGTCGGGCGGACACCGCGACCGAACTCGTGGAACAGGCGCGGGTTTCGGCCGCGCGAGGCGAGGACGGTATGGCACAGGGGCCGGAGGGGCAGGCTTGGTTGTCCCGCGCCGAAGCCGAATGGACGCGAGCCGTGTCCGGTCCTGATACGGCGGCCTGGGAGAAGGCGATGACCGCCTTCGCGTACGGGGACGCCTACGAACGCGCGCGTTGCCGGCTGCGGCTTGCCGAGGCCCTGCTTGCGGCCGACCGTCGCGAGGAGGCTGCCGTCGAGGTCGACGCGGTGCGCCAGGAGGCCGACCGGTTCGGCGCCACTCTCCTGCGTGAACGTCTTGACGCTCTGGTGCGCCGCGGCCGGTTGGCGGTGCCCGCCAGGGACCGTGCCGCGGTACTTACGGCCCGTGAGCAGGACGTGTTGCGTCTCCTCGCCGTCGGCCGCAGCAACCGGCAGATCGGCGAGGAGCTGTTCATCAGCCCCAAGACGGCCAGCGTCCATGTCTCCAACATCCTCGCCAAGCTGGGAGCGGCGAGCCGTACGGAGGCGGTGGGCGTCGCCTACCGGCAGGGACTGATCACTACGGAGCCGACGCCTTCGGACTGACTCCGCCCGTGACGACCGCCGGAGCCACGGCGGTGGGTGTCGGTCGTCTGACGGGAGCTGTCGATCCGGTGTCGGTGGCGTGTCGGTGGGTCCTGGGACCTTCGCGGAAGCGGCCGCCGGAGATCACTGGTGGTCCCGACCTCGAGGAGCCACCATGCACACCCCCGTCACGATCATCGGCGCCGGGCTGGGCGGACTCACCCTGGCCCGCGTCCTGCACCTCCATGGAATTCCGGTCACGGTCCACGAGGCGGAGTCCTCCCCGGCGGTGCGTTCGCAGGGCGGGATGCTCGACATCCATGACTACAACGGACAACTCGCCCTTGAGGCAGCCGACTTGATGGACGAGTTCCGTGGTCTCGTTCTGGAGGGCCGTCAGGCCCTGCGGGTTCTCGACCCGGACGGGGCCGTCCTGTTCGACAAGGCCGACGACGGATCGGGGGGACGCCCCGAGGTGCAGCGCGGCGAGCTGCGGCAGGTTCTGCTCGATTCGCTCCCTGCCGGTACCGTCCAGTTCGGGCACAAGGTCAGTAGTACTCGTACCCTCGGCGAGGGCCGTCACGAGGTGACGTTCGCCGACGGCGGCACCGTCGTCACCGGCCTGTTGGTCGGCGCGGACGGCGCGTGGTCACGGGTCCGGCCGCTGCTCTCCGACGCCATACCCGAGTACACCGGCAAGTCGGTCGTCGAGACCTACCTGTTCGACGCCGATACCCGGCACCCCGCCGCGGCGAAGGTGGTCGGCGGTGGGGCGATGGTCGCGACCATGCCGGGCAGGGAGCTCTTCGCTCACCGGGAGAGGGGCGACACTCTGCACGCCTATGTGGGGCTGGTCGAGCCACTGGACTGGTTCGCCGCCATCGATTTCGCCGATGCCTCCGCCGCGGCCGCGCGGATCGCGCGGGAGTTCGACGGCTGGGCGCCGGAGCTCACCGCGCTGATCACCGACGGCGACATCGCGCCGGTTCTGCGCCCTCTCTACGCTCTGCCGCACGGGCATCGGTGGGACCGGGTGGCGGGGGTGACCCTGCTCGGTGACGCCGCCCACCTCCTGGCCCCGAACGGAGAAGGCGCCAACCTGGCCATGCTCGACGGCGCCGAACTCGGCAGGATCCTCGCCGCGTGCCCCGACGACGTGGAGGCGGCGCTTGCCGAGTACGAGCAGGCCATGTACGTCCGCAGCACCGAACCCGTCACTTTCGAAGGCATAGAGATGGACCAGGGAACCGACTCCGAGGGCGACACGTCCCAGGCCATGCTCAAGATGCTCACGGAGCTGGGGCAGTAGGTCGGTCCGGCGGCATCGACGCGATCCTCGGCTGTACGTGACGCGCGCGAGGGGCCGTACCCCCGGCCTGAGGTGCGAGGACCCCGCGAGGTGATCGAGGTGATCAAGGCTTCGGAGCGGGTTGTACGCTGCGACCATGCAGTCGTCCGCTCCTTCGCCGCCGCCGGATTCCGCGCAGCCGGGTCGTCTTTCCGATCCCGCTGAGCGCGGCCTGCTGACGGAGCGGATCGCACGTCAGCTGGAACACGAGATCCGGTCCGGTGAGATCGCGGTCGGGGCCAAGCTGCCTTCCGAGCGCGAGCTCGCGGGCCAGTTCGGCTCCAGCCGCAATGTCGTGCGGGAGGTGCTGCGGCGTCTTGAGGCGCAGCACCTCATCGAGGTCGCGCCGGGGCGTGGTTCCTTCGTGCGTGAGCAGAGCTCGGGGCAGGCCAGGGGGTACGACGCGCTGTACCGCGCCGGGCGCCCCACGGTCCGTCAACTCATCGAGGCGCGGCTTCCGTTGGAGGTCGAGATGGTCCAACTGGCGACCAGGCGGGCCACGGACGAGGACATCGCGGTGATGCGCGGCGCGTGTGACGCCCTGGAGTCGGCCACGGATGTCGTGGTCAAGGCGCAGGCGGACATGGAGTTCCATGACGCGATCGCGGTGGCGAGCAAGAATCCCGTACTGCGGATCATGCTGTCGTCGATCAGCGGGATGATGTTCGAGATGATGCTCCGTTCCAACTCGGACCCCTCGATCGGGGAGCCCGGGGTGCCGCATCACCCGGAGATCTTCGAGGCGATCGAGGCGCGGGACGAGGAACTCGCGGCCGTGCGGATGCGGGAGCACCTCATGCTCGGCCTGCGTACGTACGGGGCGGACCTCGATGTGCAGGTGGACATCATGGCGCGCAACCACATCGAGACGCTCCTCGGGCAGGCGGAGGTCCGGCGGGCGGGCGGCAGAGCGGGGGAGTAGCCGCCCTTCGAGCCGCCCTTCGCGCTGGACGGGGCGGCGTGACCGTTCTGTTGTGTGGATCTTTCTCTCAGGGTCTGTTCGGGGGCGTTCGTGTCCTGTTACGGTCCCGTCAGACTCAACTGGTCCTACCAGTTGGACCAGTGGTTCGGGAGACGTAGACCCCACCGGGACACCCATAACAGAGACGAGGACAACGATGTCCACGAGCAGCCAGCTGTTGAGCCGGCGCTCCTTCGGCAGGCTGGCCGCAGGGGCGGCGGGAGCCGTCGGCGCGGGCGCCTTGAGCGCCTGCTCGCCGCAGGGCGGCAAACCCTCGGACGGCAGCCCGTTGCGGATCATGGCGATCAATCATGTGTGGTCGCAGGCGATCAAGCGGCGGACGAAGGAGTTCGAGGAGCGGATCGGACGCCGGGTCTCGATAACCCTGCTCACCGCCGACCAACTGTCGAGCAGCTACAACGTCAAGCTCAACGCGTCGGGCACCGACGTGGACGTCATGATGGTGCGCGCGCTCCAGGAACAACTGGTCTTCGCGCACAACGACTGGCTCGCCGACCTCACCGACCGGGTCGAGGGTGACAAGGAGTTCGCCTGGGCGGACTTCCAGAAGGCACCGCGCGAGGCGTCCGTGGCGCAGGGCAAGGTGCTGAGCGTCCCGGTGGTGACCGAACGCCCCACGCTGTACTACCGCAAGGACCTCGTCGAAGGACCGCCGCGCACCCTCGACGCCCTGATGTCGTCCGCGCTGGAACTCACGGAGAAGAAGAAGGGGTTCTACGGATACGTCGGCCGCGGGCAGCGCAGCGGCGCCGTGTCCCAGTGGTCCAGCTTCCTGTACTCGCACGGCGGCGACTTCCTCATCGACGGCAAGTCCGGCATCGGGAGCCGCCAGGCACTGGCCGCCTACGAGTACTACGGCGGGCTCCTCGGCAGAGCGGGACCGCCGGGAGCGACCAACATGAGCCTCGAACAGGCCATGCCGATCTTCGCGCAGGGCAAAGCCGCGTTCTACATAGACGCCGACGCGATCTACAGCAGCTTCCTCGACCCGAAGGTCGCGACGCGGGGCGTACGCGAGACCGTCGGCTTCGCGCCCTTCCCCGCGGGCCCGGCGGGCGCCAAGCCGCACAACATCCCGTCCTGGAGCCTGGGCATCAACAAGTTCTCCCTCCTGCGCGACGACGCCTGGGAGTTCATCAGGTGGGCCGCGGGCCCTGAGATGTCCGCCGCTCTCCAGTCCGACGGCATCCCGGGCGCCCGCAGCTCCGTATGGGCCGACCCCCGGACTCTGAAGGCCTTCCCGAAGGATCTCGCCGAGTCGATGCGGCTCAACGCCGAACGCGGTCTCGGCTACGACCGGCCGCGGGTCCTCCAGGTCGGCCGGGCCAGGGACATCGTCGGCCGTCCGCTGGTCGCGTCGATCCTCGGCGAGTCCGTAGGGCCCGTCATGCGTGACGCGGACGCGGAGTTCGCCGATTTCCTCGTACGCGACAACCGCCACAAGGAGTCCTGATGGCCGCCACCGAGGTCTCCCCGGCCCGCGCCGCCACCCCGCCCCCGGGGAAGGGCGCGCGCGGCACCCGGCCGCCGCGCACCTTCGAGCAGGCCAACCGGCGGCTGAAGTGGGCGATGCTCGCCCCGGCGCTGCTCTTCGTCGGCCTGATGATCGTCTTCCCCCTTGCCTTCACGCTCGACCTGAGCCTGACCGACGCGTTCGGCGCGGTGAACGCCGACAAGCGCCACATCGGCCTGCAGAACTTCACCGACGCCCTGGGCGATGCCCGCCGTTTCTGGCCCGCCGCGCGCCGCACCCTGGTCTTCACCATCGGCGCCGTGGTCCTGGAGACGGTTCTCGGACTCGCGCTCGCGATGCTCATGCGCAAGCCGTTCCGCGGCATGCGCCTGGTGCGCACCGTTCTGATCATCCCGCTGCTCGCCACCCCCGTCGCGATCGGCGTCCTGTGGCTGCTGATCCTCGACCCCACCAACGGCATCGCCAACCATCTGCTCGCCGGCATCGGACTGCCCCGCCAGGAGTTCCTCGGCTCGGTGAGCCAGTCACTGCCGATGCTGATGCTCATCGACGTATGGCAGTGGACGCCGATGATGACGCTGCTCCTGCTCGCGGGCCTGACCACCCTTCCTGAGGAGCCCGAGGAAGCCGCCCTCGTCGACGGCGCGAGTGCCTGGCAGCGCTTCCGCTACGTCATCCTGCCGATGCTCGGCCCCACGCTCGCCACGGCCCTGGTCCTGCGCGCCGTCGACGCGCTCAAGACCTTCGACATCCTCTACGCCACCAAGGGCGCGGGCGGCGGCTCCGACTTCGAGGCGGAGACGCTCAACGTCTACGCCTACGGGCTGACCTTCGACTACCAGGAGTACGGCCTGGCCGCCGCCGTCCTGGTCCTGTTCACGCTGTTCATCATCGGTGTCGTGGTCCTGCTGCGCCGCCGCGGCGGAAGGAAGAACGCATGAGTTCCACCGTCACCACTGCGACCAGCCCGCCCACCCCGCCCGCTGCCCGCGGGCGCCGGAAGTGGACATGGCTGCGCGGCACGGCCATCGCCTTCGTCACCCTGATCTTCGCGCTGCCCCTGGTGTGGATGTTCGCCGCCGCGTTCAAGACCAACGTGCAGGTGACCGACCCGAGCGTCGGTCTGTGGTTCAAGCCCACCCTCGACAACTTCCGCAGCATCGTGGAAGCCGGGCAGATCGTGCGCTCCATGGGCAACTCCCTGCTTGTGGGGGTGGTGTCCACGGTGCTCTCCGCCGTCATCGCCGTGCCCGCCGCGTGGGCCGTGGGCCGGTTCGGGATGCACCGCACCGGCTCACTCATCCTCGTCGCCCGTATCGTTCCGGCGATCTCGCTTCTCGTGCCCTGGTACTACCTGTTCGCGCAGATGGGGCTCGTCGGCTCCTACACCGTCCTCGTGCTCAGCCACATGTTCGTCTCCGTGCCGCTGATCATGTGGATCATGATCAGCTTCTTCGCCGGGTTGCCGGTCGAACTCGAAGAAGCCGCACGCACCGACGGCCTGAGCGCGTTCGGCGCCTTCTGGCGCATCTCGCTGCCCCTTGCCGCACCCGGCACCGCGACCGCCTCGCTCCTCGCGTTCGTCTTCAGCTGGAACAACTTCATGTTCGCGCTCGTCTTCGCCGACGACCGCACCCAGACCGTGCCGGTGACCCTCTTCAATTTCATCTCGTACGCCAGCACCGACTGGGGCGGTCTCATGGCCGCCGCCACTCTCATCACCGTCCCCGTCGTCATCGCCGCCGTCGTCGGACAGAAGTACCTGGTGGCGGGCCTGACTTCGGGCGCCACCAAGGGCTGAGCAGAAAGCCCCGCCAATCCACATATCCGCAACGCACCGGAAAGAGCACCTGTATGAAGATCGTCGACGCGAAGGTCGTCGTCACAAGCCCGGGCCGCAACTTCGTCACCCTGAAGCTGACGACCGACGACGGCCTCACCGGACTCGGCGACGCCACCCTCAACGGCCGGGAACTCGCCGTGGTCAGCTATCTGACCGACCACGTCGTGCCCCTGCTCATCGGCCGTGACCCGCACCGGATCGAGGACACCTGGCAGTACCTGTACCGCGGGGCCTACTGGCGGCGCGGCCCCGTCACCATGGCCGCCATCGCCGCCGTCGACGTCGCCCTGTGGGACATCAAGGCGAAGGCCGCGGGCCTGCCGCTCTACCAACTCCTCGGCGGCGCCAGCCGGGAGCGCATCCGCACGTACGGGCACGCGAACGGCCGCGACATCCCCGAACTCCTCGACTCCGTACGGGCCAGGCTGGCCGAGGGCTACCCCGCGGTGCGGATCCAGTCGGGCATCCCCGGTCTGAAGGCCGTGTACGGCGTGCACAGCACCGACGACGGCGGCGAACCCGTCCTGCACCAGCAGGCAAGCCCCCTCGTCGAGGACTGGGACACCGACGCCTACCTGCGCCACACGCCCACCGTCTTCGAGGCGGTCCGCGCGGAGTTCGGCGCCGAGCTCCCGCTGCTCCACGACGCGCACCACCGGCTCAGCCCGATCCAGGCCGCCAGGCTCGGCAAGGACCTGGAACCGTACCGGCCGTTCTGGCTGGAGGACTGCACCCCGGCCGAGAACCAGGAGGCCCTTCGACTGGTGCGCCGGCGCACCTCGACGCCGCTGGCCATCGGCGAGGTCTTCAACACCGTGCACGACTATCAGGATCTGATCACCGAGCAGTTGATCGACTACGTACGTTCAGCGGTCACTCACTTCGGGGGTGTCACGCCGCTGCGCAAGCTGTTCGACTTCGCCGCGCAGTACCAGATCAAGAGCGCGGTGCACGGCCCCGAGGACATCTCCCCGGTGGGGATGGCCGCGGCCCTGCACCTGGACCTCGCCGTGCACAACTTCGGGATCCAGGAGTACTCGGGCCACACCCGTCTCACGAATGAGGTCTTCCGGCACGCCTACACGTTCACGGACGGCCACCTGCACCCGGGCGAGGAGCCCGGCATCGGAGTGGAACTGGACGAGGAGCTTGCGGCCGCCCACCCCTACGAAGCGGCCTACCTGCCGGTGAACCGGCTGCAGGACGGAACCGTTCACGACTGGTGAGAACCCGGGGGGAGCAGGAGAGGGGGAGGGAGGGACGGCCTGTCCCATCCCTCCCTCTGGACAATCCCGTCACTCGGTGCTGAGATGCCAACTGCCCTGTCGCCCGCGTGCCACGCAGGACGCGACAGGGATTTCGTACGCCGCAGTTTTCCAACGTTGTAAAGCGCCCTGCACGGCAGCCACCAGCGAACACGGACGACGACGGGACGGTACCTCCTCATGACGCAGCTCGGCCGACGTCACTTCCTCCAGCGCTCCGGCGCGATCACCCTCGGGGCGGCCGGCGGGATGGCCGCCGTCACCGGCCCTGCCGCGCGGGCGGCGACCCCGGCGCGCGGCGGTCTGTACGGCCCGAACGCCGCACCCCTGGCCCCCAACGCGTTCCAGAAGCTTCCGGTGGGCAGCGTCACCGCGCGCGGCTGGCTGCGCGGACAGCTCGACCTCCTGCTCGGCGGCCTGTTCGGGCGGTACGCGGAGATCTCGCACTTCCTCACGTTCGACGACTCCGGCTGGGTGCACCCGGACAAGGCAGGGTGGGAGGAAGTGACGTACTGGCTGCGCGGATACGTCGACCTCGCCGCCCTCACCTCGGACCGCACCGCCCTGGCACAGAGCCGCCGGTGGATCGACGCGATCATCGCCACCCAGGAAGCGGACGGGTTCTTCGGCCCGAGAAGGCTGCGCACCCAGCTGAACGGCGGCCCCGACTTCTGGCCCTACCTGCCGCTCCTTCAGGCGCTGCGCTCGCACGAGGAATTCACCGGCGACAAGCGGATCATGCCGTTCATTCTGCGTTTCATGCGCTTCATGAACGCACAGGGGCCCGGCGCCTTCGACTCCAGCTGGGTCTCCAAGCGGTGGGGCGACGGTCTTGACGTCGCCTTCTGGGCCTACAACCGCACCCGGGAGAGCTTCCTGCTCGACCTCGCCGACAAGATGCACACCCACGGCGTGGACTGGGCCGGCGGCGTCGCCGACTGGCACAACGTCAATGTGGCGCAGGGATTCCGTGAGCCCGCCCAGTACGCCCTGCGCTCCGGCAAGGCGGCCCACACCCGGGCGACGTACCGCAACTACGCGACCGCGATCGGGACGTACGGACAGTTCCCCGGCGGCGGATTCGCGGGCGACGAGAACGCGCGCCCCGGCTTCGGCGACCCCCGCCAGGGCTTCGAGACCTGCGGCACCGTCGAGTTCATGGCCAGCCATGAGCTCCTCACCCGCATCACCGGCGACCCGGTCTGGGCCGATCTGTGCGAAGAGCTGGCCTTCAACATGCTGCCCGCGGCGACCGACCCCGCCGGAACGGGCATCCACTACGTCACCAGCGCCAACAGCGTCGACCTCGACAACACCCGCAAGACGCAAGGGCAGTTCCAGAACGGGTTCGCGATGCAGTCCTTCCAGCCTGGCGTCGACCAGTACCGCTGCTGCCCGCACAACTACGGCATGGGCTGGCCGTACTTCACCGAAGAGCTGTGGCTCGCGACCCCGGACCGCGGCCTGGCGGCGGCGATGTACGCGCCGAGCCGGGTCACGGCGAAAGTCGGGGACGGTGCCACATCCGTCACGATCACCGAGGACACCGACTACCCCTTCAAGGAGACCGTCACCCTCACCCTGACCATGGACAAGCCGGTGCGCTTCCCGCTCCGGCTGCGTATACCCGGCTGGTGCGACAGGCCGCAACTCTCCGTGAGTGGGAGCAGGTTGAAGGCTCCGGACGGACCGGCCTTCGCCGAGGTCGAGCGGACTTGGCGCAACGGTGACCGCGTCACGTTGAGGCTGCCGCAGAGCACGACGGTACGCACCTGGAAGAGCGGAGCGATCAGCGTCGACCGCGGCCCCCTGACGTACTCCCTGCGCATCGGCGAGTCCTACGAGCGGTACGCGGGCACGGACGCCTTCCCCCACCAAGCGGTGCACGCGACCACCCCGTGGAACTACGCGCTCGCCCCCGACCCCGGCAACGACCTCTCCTTCACCGCCGACCCCGGACCACTGACCGGCGACCCGTTCACGCACGAGGGCGTACCGGTACGCATCCGTGCCCGCGCACGGCGCCTGGAGGATTGGATCGCTGACGACGAGCACGTGGTGGCACCCCTGCAGCGGGGCCCGGCCCGTGCCACCGGCGCGAAGGAGGAGGTGACGCTCATTCCGATGGGCGCGGCACGCCTGCGCGTCACCGCGTTCCCCACGGCGACCCCCGACGGCGAACCCTGGACGCCCGAGCCGCCCTACCGCCGGATCGAGAACCGGCACAGCGGCAAGGTCCTCGCGGTCGACGGCATGTCCTTGGACGACGGCGGGCGCGTGGTCCAGTTCGACAACTCCGGCACCGGCGACCACGCGTGGCAGCTCATCGACCGGGGCGATGGCCGGTACACCCTGCGCAACGGGTACAGCGGCAAGGTGCTCGGCATCGAAGGGGCGTCAACGGCCGACTCGGCCAGGTCCGTTCAGTTCACCGACAGCGGAGCCGAGCATCTGCGCTGGGAGAAGGTCGACAAGGGGGACGGCTGGTTCCTGCTCCACAACCGGCACAGCGGCAAGGTGCTCGGGGTGGACGGCATGTCGACGGCCAACAGCGCGCAGGTCGTGCAGTTCGAGGACAACGGCACGGCGGATCATCTGTGGCGGCTTGCCTGAGCTTCCGCCACCTCGGGCGCGGGATCCCCTACCGTGTCGCGTCATGACAGTCCTGATCGTCGGTGGCAGCGGGTTCCTGGGCTCCGAGCTGGTCCGCCGGGCGGCAGCGGCCGGGCACAGGACAGCCGCGACCTTCGCCACCAGACCCGGCAGCGCTCCGGAGGCCACGTGGCACGCTCTCGATCTGCGGGACCCTGAGCGCGTCGAAGCAGTCGTGGCCGAGGTGGGCCCGCGCCTCATCGTCAACGCGACGAGCGGCGGATCCGACTGGGCGGTCACGGCCGATGGAGCCGTCCGCCTGGCGATGGTCGCGGCACGGTACGGCAGCCGCCTGGTCCACGTGTCCAGCGACGCGGTGTTCTCCGGCACCCGCGTCCACTACGACGCATCCTGCCTCCCCGACCCGGTCACCCCCTACGGCGCGGCGAAGGCCGCAGCGGAGACAGGCGTCCGCCTCGTGCACCCGGAGGCTGTCGTCGCTCGCACCTCGCTGATCATCGGCGACCGGCACGACCGGCAGTCTGCCCACGTACGCATGGTGCACGACCTTGCTGCCGGGACCCGGAACGGCGTCCTGTTCAGCGACGACATCCGCTGCCCGGTGCACGTCGCCGATCTGGCCGCCGCCCTGCTGGAACTCGCGTCCTGCGACACGGACGGCGTGCACCATGTGGCAGGGGCTGACGCCATCAGCCGTCACGAGCTGGGCACTCTCATCGCCGAGCGGGACGGGCTCGACGCCTCCCGGCTGCCCTCGGGCCTGCGGGCCGGCAGCGGACTTCCCGGGGCGAACGACGTACGCCTCGACAGCCGTGCCACCCAGCTCGGGCTGCACACCACATTGCGCGGCGCCCGTCGCTTCCTCGCCGTGCCGGACTGAGCACCTGCGCGAAGCGGCGCGCGTGACCACGCTCGGCCGCATGAAACACCTGCAGACGAGTGGGCTTGGCCCGGACCTGTGTGCGGCCGGAGCGGGTGGGATAGGCCTTCTTTCGATCTTCGCAACCACGAGCAAAGGATTGCCCCATGCGCTTGCGCACAGCTGTCACCGCCACGGTTCTGGCCGCCATCGCCGTCCTCGGCGGCTCGGGAGTCGCCGCCGCGGACGGCCCCGTCGACGATGCACTGAACGTCGTCCACGAAGAGGCCACCGCGGTGCACTTCGGCGACCTGGTCCTTGACTGACCAGCACAACAGGTACTGAGTACCCTGGGGCTGCGCTACCGGCAGGTGGGTGGCGCAGCACCAGGGGCGCCACGTCGGCTACTCAGGTTGTACGTGGGTGAAGTGCCGTCGTACGTCGTCTTTGGCGTCCGCGTCGAGAGCGAGTCGCCACTCCAGGCGGCCGCAGTCCGCGCACACCAGCGCCGACACCGGGACGGTCCGTCCGCGGATCGCCCCGAACTTCAGGCGTACGTTCGGGTTGGCCTGGCCGTAATGGGCCTGCCCCTCGTATACCTCGCTGCCCCCGCAGCCGGGACACACCCCATGTGCCATTTCCGTCCCCTGATCCCTCATGCGCCCCACCCTAGGCCCCATGCCACCTGGCCTGGCTGCCGCGTCGTCCGCCATGTCACCGGATGCCGCCCGGAGCACGCTCGACAGCCCTATGCTTCTACTCGCTTGTAGAAATGCGAGGGCGCTCACGGCTGCTCTCCCGCGCTTCCGCGTCCCCTGCCGCGTGCCTCTCGCATTGCTCAGCACTTCCTCAGTACGAGAATCACACGCACATAAGGGGTGAACGCCACGATGGTGTTCAAACGGCTGCTCGGCTCGCTCGGCGTGGGCGGGCCCACGGTCGATACGGTCCTCGATCCGGGTGCTGTCCTGCCCGGCGGCGACCTCAACGGGCAGGTTCAACTCAAGGGTGGCAGCGGCGACTTCGACATCGAGCACATCACCCTTGAGCTGGTGGCCCGGGCCGAGGCCGAGCACGAGGACGGGGAGAGCGAAGGCGCCGTCGTCTTCGACCGGTTCACGGTGGGCGGCGGGTTCCGGCTCGCTGAAGGCGAGGAACGCAGCGTCCCGTTCAGTGTGACGCTGCCGTGGGAGACGCCGATCACGGAGCTGTACGGCCAGGGGCTCGGCATCGTCCTCGGGGTGCGCACGGAGCTGTCGGTGGCGGGCGCGAAGGACAAGGGTGACCTGGACGCGCTCGCGGTGGGTCCGCTGCCCGCACAGGAGGCAATCCTGGAGGCGCTGGGGCAGCTCGGCTTCGGCTTCAGGTCCGCCGACCTCGAGTACGGCCACATCGGCGGCACCGGACAGCAACTCCCCTTCTATCAGGAGATCGAACTCACCCCGTCCCCTCAGTACGCCCACGCGGTCAACGAGATCGAATTGACCTTCCTGTCCTACCCGGGCGGCATGGAAGTGATCCTGGAGGCGGACAAGCGCGGCGGTCTCTTCTCGGGCGGCCACGACTCCGTCACCCGCTTCACCGTCGGCCACGACGGGGTCGGGCATCAGGACTGGAACGCACTCGTCGACGGCTGGATCAAGCAGTTGGTCGAGCATCGGGCGTCCTACGCCTCGCATACCTCGTACGGACACGGCGATCCCCACGACTCGGCTCACGGTCAGGGTGACCACCACCACGGCCACGACGGCCACCATCGCTCGGGTCCCGGCGTGGGCACCGTCGTCGCCGCGGGTGCGGCCGGGCTCGCGGTGGGTGTGGTCGGCGGCATGGTCGCGGCCGAAGTCGTCGACGAGGTGGGCGACTTCTTCGAGGGCGACGAGGAAGAGGAAGAGGGAGACGAGGGGTAGGCAAGTCGACGAACGACCGCCCCGCGCGTTCGCGCGGCGAGGTCCCTGCCGATCCGCTCCTGTGCCGAGAGCAGCGCACTCCACCGTGTTCACATCTTCTACAGACGCGTAGAAGCTACGCTGCTCCGGCACCCCTCCCTGCACAACAGGCGAGGAACGACGAAAAGGAGACAAGACCCATGGGTGTCATCGGGTGGATCATTCTCGGACTGCTGGCCGGCGCGATAGCCAAGGCCGTGCTGCCCGGCCGGGATCCGGGCGGACTCATCGGCACGACGGTCATCGGAATCGCCGGGGCCTTCGTCGGGGGCTGGCTGTCGGCGCGGTTCCTGGACCGGCCGGTGGAGCGGCAGTTCTTCGATCTCACCACGTGGGGATCGGCCATCGCCGGAGCGCTCGTGCTGCTGATCGGCTACCGCCTCCTGTTCGGCAACTCGCGCAAGTGACGCACCGTCGGCGTTCTCGACGTCACGCGTGGCCGATTCGGTACGGCGGTCATCCGAAGTCCGCTCCCGTTGTCTCTACAGTGCTGTAGTTTCTAGGCGGGTTCGTGCCGCGGGCCTGACCGGAGACACCGAGGAGGAGAGCAGTGGGAGTTTCCCTGGCCAAGGGTGGCAACGTCTCGCTCAGCAAGGAGGCCCCGGGCCTCACGGCCGTAGTGGTCGGCCTGGGCTGGGACGTGCGGACCACCACGGGCACCGACTACGACCTCGATGCCTCCGCCCTGTTGGTGGACGAGTCCGGGAAGGTTCCCTCCAGCCGGCACTTCATCTTCTACAACAACCTCAAGAGCCCGGACGGTTCGGTCGAGCACACCGGTGACAACCTCACCGGTGAGGGCGAGGGCGACGACGAGGCCGTCAAGGTGAACCTCGCGGCCGTGCCCGCCGAGGTCTCGAAAATCGTCTTCCCGGTGTCCATCCATGACGCCGAGAACCGGGGCCAGAGCTTCGGCCAGGTCCGCAACGCCTTCATCCGTGTGGTCAACCAGGACGGCGGGGCGGAACTCGCCCGCTACGACCTGTCCGAGGACGCCGCCACCGAGACGGCAATGATTTTCGGCGAGCTCTACCGCAACGGTGCGGAGTGGAAGTTCCGTGCCGTGGGCCAGGGTTACGCGTCCGGCCTGTCCGGCATCGCCTCCGACTTCGGTGTCGACGTCTGACCGTGCCCGCCTTCGGCACCTGATGTCACGGACCAGCCGTCCGGCGACGTCCACCGACCCCCGCCGCCCGCATGGCCACCCCAGCGCATGCGGGCGGCAGGGCTCCTCCTGGCTCGCGCCGCACCCGGCGCGGGCCCAGACGCAGACAGGACCGAAGTGTTCGGACTGAGTGAAATCGCCGTCATCCTCGTCGTCGTCATCCTCGTCCTCGCCGCCAAGAAGCTTCCTGAACTGGCCCGCTCCGCAGGCAAGTCGGCCCGCATCCTCAAGGCCGAGGCCAAAGCGATGAAGAGCGAGGAGGAGAAGGAGAAGGGCGAGGAGGAGAAGGCCGCCGGGCAGGCGGCACCGACGCCTCAGGTCATTCACGGTGAGGTCATCGCACCCAGCGTCGTCGCCGACACGACATCACCCACCGTCCACACGGCGGCGAAGCCGGACTCCGCACGGCCTCACTCGCAGAACCAGCAGAACCAGCAGAACCAGCGAAACCAGCAGAACTGACTGACGCGGGTCGGGTGCGGGTCATTGGAGGTCCCCGTAGACCTCCTCGGTCGCGGATCCGTACAGCGAGCCGCTCACATCGTCTGTCAGGTAGCAGTTCACGGAAGTCCCGTCCTCCCAGGCCGCAGCGGTGATGGTGTCGTAATCCCAGTCGAGATCCTCATCGCCCTCGTAGATGCTCCAGAAACGGTCGAAACGTGTCTCGCACTCCCGGTTGACGTAGGCGTCGGCCACGGTGCCCCCGGGGTAGCCCGGGAAGTCCGCGGCAGGGAAGAACGTCGCGAAGACTTCCAGTTCGTGTGCCGAGTCGCAGTCCACGACGAGAGGCAGTTCGTCACCGATGGAGGCGGCGCACTCCCCGATGCTGAGATCGCTCCAGTCGGTCACCTCCGAGGTCGGGGTCGGGGTGGGGGTGGGGGTGTCGGTCGGATCTATGGTGTCGGTCGGCTCCTTGGTTGGTTCGTCCGAGGTCGAGAACAGGTCCGATGGCGTCAGGTCCATCTTGGCGACAGTCGCTCCGGCGCCCGCGAGGACGACGACGGCGAGGACCGAAAGCACGGTGCGGCGCAGCCACCGGCGCGGACGGCGTCTGTCCGGACGCGGATGCGGATGCGGATGCGGTGATGACGGGAGGTCGAAGTAGGCGTCCGGCCCAGGGGGCGGGGCCGAGATCGGGGTCTCGTCCGGCCGGGGAACCCACAAGTAGGGGATCTGGTACTCGCCAGGGTCCGGCGCGTACGGGTCCCCCTGGTGTCCCTGGCTCGGCGCGGCCATGGGTCGAGAGTGCCAGCGAAGTGCCCAGGTGCATACAACTGCGAGCTAATTCAGGCAATCTGACACAGACGGTTGTCGCGTGGCTGTGGGCGCGACACATTGCCTTCAGCGTCGAGTTCGAGTGCCAGGGATTGATGCGGTTCCCACCGTGACCGGACGATCCTTGCCGGGGGTGGCGCGGGGGGAGGCCCAGAACCATGGGCAGGGACATGAACAGTTATGTTCAGTGGGCGGGCAAGATGCTGGAAGCCCTGGACAGGACTCCGACGGACGGCGCTGCGGAAGACCGTGAACTGCACGCGGGACGCGAGGAGTTCAGGGCCGCTGTGGCCCAGATGCTGGGGGAGGCGCGCGGGCCGCTCTCGGTCGGCGTGGTGGGGGAGTTCAGCGCGGGGAAGTCTCTGCTGATCGAGGCGCTCCTCGGCCTGCCGGGGCTGCTGTCGGTGAGCGACGTGGCGACCACGGGGAACGTCACCGCCATTCACGTGGGTCAGTCCACCGCGGGCGAGCGTGAGTCGAGCCTCAAAGGGCGGGCCGTCGTGTACTGCACCGGCGCCGAGGTCGCTGAGCTCATGGCTCATCTGCACCACAGGCTCGAGGAGTTGGCCACTCTCGAAGGAAAGCCCGATCAGCGGTCGGAGGCGCTCCGAGCGGCCCGGCCCGACCGCACCGGCTGGGAGCCCTTGGTCGAGTGGTGCGACAGGTACGGCTCCGGTCTCGGCGGCAAGATGCGTGCGGTCGCTGCCGAAGTGGGACTGCTGCAGAGGGCGTACGAGGCCGGGGCGCCGATGCTCGGACGGCGCTACGACCTCTCGGAGGCCCAGGCCAAGCGCGCCATGTCACTGCCGGACGTGAAACTGGAGGCCGGCGGCGACAGCCTGGCCCGCTCTGCCACAGAGGAGGGGGAGGGGAACCGGATCGCTGACGATGTCCTCGCCGCCTGCGTACCGCTGATCAGGCGGGTCGAACTGCGGGTGGGGGTGCCGCCCGGCATCTGGGACCTGGCGGGCGCGGGCGCCCTCACCCTGATGGACTTTCCCGGCCTCAACAGCCCCGAGTCCGGCGAGCGCGACAGGTTCCTGAGCCGTCGTGAGCTGCGCGACATCCACACGGTGCTCGTCCTCATGAACGGCCAGCGCGGACCGGTCGCCAATGAGCAGGACTTCTTCGACATGCTCCGCGAACCCACGGGGGACGGCCGGGAGCGCAGGTCGGACAAGGTGCTGCGGGAGAGCCTGCTCGTCGCGGGTGGTCGCTTCGACCAGATGCCTGTGGACCCGCCGACTCTGAAGGCGGCGCTCCTCGACTCGCCCGAACGTCTCAAGGAGCAGCGGCTGAGGGGGCTGCCGGACACGGCTGTTCTGAACAAGATCGTCGAGGCCGCACACCGGCTCCTTCCGGCCGGCCAGCGCAAGCAGCTCATCCTTGTGTCCGCGATGGTGGGGCTCGACCGGCTTTCCAAGTCGTCGGGTGCACGGCCCGATGAGGCACTGCGGGCGCGGCTGCGATCGGGAGCGGAGGCGCGATCGCAGGTCACCGAGTTGTGGGCGAAGGTGGCTGCACGCCTGGCGGCAGACGATCCGGGATCGCCACTGAGCTCGGCTCTGAGCGAGTTCGCCGACGACGGCGGGCTGGGTCTGCTGCGCAGGCAACTCACCCGGCACGCCGAGAAGTACGGCGGGTACATCCGGTACGAGGCCGTGAAACGACGGGCCGGGGTCGTGGACCGGATGCGCGTGGAGCTGGTCTCCAGGGAACAGGCGGCGCATCCCGAGGAGAAGTATCCGCCCGAATACCGCGAGATCCAGCGAACCCTGGACGAGACCCGGAGGTCGCTCGGAGATCTGCGGGACAGTCTGGTCGTCGGCATGGGGCCCGGCAATGTCTGGGCCGACGACGAGTTCCGTCAGTACATCGACGGTGAAGCCGCGACGATGGTCTCGAGCTGGCCGCTCTGGAAGGAGCTGTTCTCGGCCGTCGACCGCGAGAAGCAGTTGATCTCGGTGAGGCGTGGTGACAGGACCGCGGCGGACGAGGCGCTGCGGCGCAGGGTGCGGGAACGCGCGAGGGCGCGAAACTTCGTGATCGCCGAATCCGGCCGGGCGGATGCCCGGAGCCCGGCGGCGGCAGCGGCCGAGCCCGAGGCGCTGCTGCCGTTGTTCCGGCAGTGCTATGAACAACTCCTCGCGCTGGTACGCGACTGGGTGCGCGCCGCGCACGAGGATCGCCTCGAACGGCACAGGGGCTCCCTGTACGAGCTGTTCCAGATGTGGGACAGGGCCATCGAGCGGGAGAAGGAACGGGGCGCCGTCCTGCAGGAGCACGCCGACCTTCTGATGGTGCTGCAGGACATGACCGACATCGAGGTGTGGCGCGACGCGCTCCGCGAGACGGCGTCACCCGACCCGGACCTGGCCGAGGCGGACGCCGCCTACCCCCTTCGCCTCGACCGGGGCTTCCCCTGGCACCCGGAGTCACCCGACGGCCGGGACCCATGGGAACGGCACATCGTGCACGCGGTGCGCATCCGGCGTGAGCTTGTCACCGCGCTCCTGAGCCTGGTCTACAAGCAACTGGCGGCGGAACACATCGCGTTGGCCTCCGAAGCCAAGGGTCTGATCGACGCGTACGACGAGGCCGTCGGCGCCCCCGACACCCTCGACCTTCTCGTGTCCGGCCTCAGGGGTGACGGCGACTCAGCTACAGCCGCGGTTCTGGATCTGGCCGGTCGCCTTGACGCCATGCCTGACCCGGGCTCCGGGTACCACGCCCCGCACGCCCACAACCCGGGCCCACAGGCCTGACTCAGGGAGACCGACATGGGACTGCACGCCCAATTCGTCGCGTCGGGACCTTACTGTGTGGCCGATCCCGACGGGAACGGCTTCACCCTGACCGGGGCGAAGAACGCGCTGGAACCGCCCGCACTGCGCCTTGTGCCGTCGCCGGGCAGCGCCGCGCTCATTCGTACGCTCGAGGTGGTCGCGCCTCCCGACCTGTCCGGGACGCATCTCACCGCCGTGCGGGAGCTGTGGAGCGAGGCCATTGGGCAGGTCGTCGACGAGCCCGCCGTCTTCCGCGGCGCCGGCTCCGTGACGCTGCCCGCTCCGCCGAGCCGGATCGACCTGCCCCTCACGTTGCGCATCACCTACCACGAAATGAACATGCTCACCGGACGTCCCGTGGGCACCATCCATCGCACGGTCGAGCTCGCCACCATGCTCCATCTGGTTCCGGCCGAGCTGCCCGATGAACCGTCGGCGAAGCAGTGGTACGACCCCGGCCAGTGGTCCGAGCCGGTGGCCGAACCCGCCCCGGAGTCCGTCCCGGAACCCGCCCCGAAGCACACGGCGCGTCCCGCGTCCGAGACCGTCGGCGCCCCGCGGGGCGAGCGCACGGAGCGTGTCCCGAGCGGCGGTGTGCGCCATCTCGGCTTTGCGGCAGTGGACTTCGGCACGACCAACTCCACGGTCACGATCCACGACGTGCAGCAGCTCCCCGTGCGCGCCATGTCCCGGGACCAGGAGCGGAGGCTGCGCGCCGAACTCGTCGCGTTGCTCCGCGACCCTTCGACGCCGGGACCCGAACAGGCCCAGTGGCAGGAATTGCTCGGCGACGCCGTGCGCCAGCTGGTGCAGGGCGACGGTACTTCACAGGCGGAACCCGGCGACGATCCGGTGCGCGCGTTGGCCGAAGCCCTGGAGGGCGGATATGGCGGTGAGGCCTGGCTGCACGCGCTCTACACCGCCCTCGAAGTGCGGCTCGCGGCTCGGGACGAACGGTTGCGGCGTGCTGTCGCTCCCAGGCTCCACGCCTGTTACGACCGGGCCTTCAGCAAGGTTCCGCTGGACGTGCTGCGGCTCTTTCCCGCCGATCTCGACCAGTCGGGCGGCACCGAGCTCGCCAGCCGGATCGAGGTGGTCGACACCTTCCCCGAACTGCGGGTGCGGATGGGGAACGAGCGCGTCGCGGTGGGCACGCAGCACGGGAGCGCGCCGCATGCGTACAGGGGCCTCAAGCAGTACCTCGCCCGCAACCACGCGCTGCCGGAACTGCTGACGCGGCCGGACGGTTCCGCGACCACCGCCGACGACCTCATCCGGGAAGGGCTCCGGTACCTGCTGGACCAGGGCGACGAGTACATCGGCGCCAACCCCAGGGAGCTCCACCAGGGAAAGATCGACCATGTCGTCATGACCTACCCGACCGTCGCCCCGCCCGCGGTGCGCCGCAGGCTGCGTGAACTCGTCGGAACCGGCGCCGAGGGAGTCGGCGGTCTTGGTGTCACGATCGTGGACACCCGGTTCGACGAGGCGGTGGCGGCGGCGCTCTTCTTCATCATGCGGGACTTCGGCGGGGACTTCGCGGCGGGCGTCGAGGCGTTCCGTGCCCGCTGCCGTCCGGTGTCCGGCACGGACCGTTGGGGGCAGAACATCCTGGTGGTCGACGTCGGCGGCGGCACCACCGATCTCGCCGTGATCAACCTGCAGTTGCGAGACGGCACCCCGGAGCCCTTGCCCGGCCAGGACACCAGGTTCACGGGCCGCCTCTACGTCCTGACCCCGACGCTGCTCGGCTCGACCGGCAATCTGCAGCTCGGCGGCGACCTCATGACGTTGCACCTCTTCCGCTGGTACAAGGCGGCCTTCGCGGACCATCTCCTGACCCGGTGGCCCGACCGCTACGAGCTGATCCTCGCCACGACACAGAAGGCAGATGAGTACGTCAAGGACGGGCGGTACGTGGAGGGATCACTCCTGTACAGGAGCTCCGACGACGAGAAGTACCCGCACGACCTCGTGGAGCAGGTCGTCCCCACGCGCTGGGCGGGGGACCGTGTCCTCGGCGGGCCCCGCGAGGAGTCCGAGCAGACGTTCTGGCTGCTCTGGCGGATCGCGGAGGAGGCCAAGATCCGGCTGGGCTCGGGGGACACCGCGTACCTGCCGCTTCCCGAAACACTCGACGCCGTCCTGGGTGGCCTCGGTGCGACCGAGCCGACCGGGGACGGGGGCGCGGAGTGGACGCCGCGGATGGACATGGAGACCTTCGAGAGCCTGATGGAATCCCCTCTGCGGGACATCACGGATCTCGTCGCCTCCCTCGCGAAGAACGCTCTGAAGGAGAACCAGGAGCTCGACCGGATCTTCCTCACCGGCAAGAGCAGCCAGATGCCCCTGGTCCGCCGTTCCCTGGAACGAAGGCTGCGCCAGGAGACAGAGGTGCGCTGGAATCCCGCGGGGATCGAGGTGGAGGAGGAGTACGGCAAACTCGCCACGTCGATCGGGGCGTGCTGGGGCTACCACATCCGCCGCTTCGCCCACGCCGAGCAGACTGCCCACGGCGTACTGGGCCGGGGCCGATACGTCTTGCGCATAGAGGTCGACAACCTCAGCTACTACCTGCCGTGCGACTTCGGCCCCACCTTCCAGCTGGAAGCGGGCGACCCGACCCACGCCCTCCTGACGATGAGCACGGAGCTGAGCCCCATCGGCCCTGACGGGGCCTGGGCGGTGCGCAGCGAGTGGGGGAACCTCACCGAGAGCCTGCGCATCCACCGCAACACCGGCCCCAAATGGGTGTCGTGGGGCTCCTTCGACCCCGATGCCTGGGTGACCCGTGAGGAACCGGGATTCGTACTGAACATGGAAGAGTGGGTGAACCAGGCGAAGTTCCAGTTGGAGGTCGACGCCGACCTCAACCTCTACATCCACCTGGCGCGCGGTGGCCCCCAGTACGAGGTGGGCGGTGCGGCGCCCATCCGGGTGGATCTCGGCGCCGGGAAGGACGCACCGTGGACACCCCTGGAGATCGTCGCCGACAACCGGGTGGCAGGGGACCGGCCGGACGCGGGAACCGTCGTCTTCAGGCTCACCGAGAACCCCTGGAGCCAACCGGCCGATCCGCCGCCGCTCCCGGACGGTGCCACTACCGGCGCCCCGCCGGGTGACCGGTTCGACAAGTGGTTCCGGGGAACAGGAGCGCCCCGACAGGCCGCCGTACGGGGGATGGAGAGCAAGCCGCTCGATCCCCCCGGACACGACGGCTGGATCTTCTATCTGCGCAGGCCCGGCGAACCGGACCGGGAGATGGAACGCATCGACGCCGTCCCGGCCCCGCGCAACGGGCTCGCGCCGACGGAAGGATGGAACGGACCGGAGCCGGCGCACGGAGGGAGCAAGTACGTGGCCACGCTCGACGAGCACGGGAGTCTGCGGGTGCACCGGCTGCCGGTGCCGTACTGGGAGGCGGGTTCCGTGAGGGAGATGTGGACCAACCCGGGGTCGGTGTTCCGCGTGACCATGGACGACGCCACGACCGAGCACATCGCCGAGCGCGATCCGTTCAACGGCAGGCATTGAGCGCCGTGGACGCGTTGCGCGCGCTGTGCATGGCACCGGGGTCGCGGCTCGGCACCGTGGCCAGGGCCCAGCTCACCGGGTTGCACACCACCTTGAACGAGCTGCTCCGGGCCTGGCCCGATGACCAGGGCGCCGAGCAGTGCCGGGTGGCCCTGCGGGAGGTGGAGAACCTGCTGGCGCCGGGAACGGACGAGCAGGGGGAGGCGGGGGGTCCTGGGCAATCCGGCGCTTGGGCCGTTCCTGTTCCGACGCGGGCACCAGAAAGTGCCTCCGGGGCCGACGCGGAACTCCTCGCCCTCAGCACGGAGTTGGTCAACAGTGCGGAAGCCGCCGACCACCTCGGCCCGCTCCGGCTCCCCGGGGCCGCCGACACTCCCGCCCTGTGGCTCTGGTTCCACACCACACTGCTCCGACTGCCCGTCTCCTACGCGGCGAAGTGGCGGGACCGGGCACAGCTTCCGGTGGCGGCCGCGGCGGCCCAGGCCGGTGAGCAGTGGATCGAGTGGTGGGCGCACGAGCGCGAGCAGGTGTTGATTCCCCCGCTGCCCCGCTTCGGAGCACCCGGTGTGCGACTGAACGCCGCGGGCGCGAGGCCCGACTGGGCGCCGGAGGCCACCGATGTCGCCGGGGCCCAACTGGTGGTGGGCGCGGAAAGCAGCACGCCGCTGGGTGTGTGGGTCCAGCTCGCCGGGTGGGTGTCCGGACTGGCAGGCATTGACGGGCAATTGCACCACTGCCTGGAAAGTCTCACCCACCGCGGCACGCTTCCCCTGAGCACCCAGGAGTACCGCGATGCCTATCGGCACGAGGTCTTCCAGCGCCTCACCCGGTACGCCCGCGCCCCCCAGGACTCTCCGACGGCGCTGCGGGCGGCGCTCGCCGTGGACGAGGCGCTGTGTTCCGTGGTCCATCTGCCGCCCGCCGCCCCCGGCAGCTGGTGGGCCGAGGTGGCCGAGACCTCCCAGCGCGCCGTACTGGCGCTGCGCCGCCGAGTACAGGGCGGCGGAGCGGACGTCGACGTGAAGGCCCTCGCCCCTTCCGCCTACCGCGACGCCCGCCAGCGCACCGGCGGCAACGACATCCCGCTGGACGCCGGGGGACGCAAGGGCCAGGTCCTCGCCGGGCTGCGGCTGTGGGCACGTGTCGAGGGACGTGAGCTGCCGGGCCGGGTGGTGTACCGGGGGTGAGCGATTCCGCGGGGCGGTCGGCACGCCTGCCGTCGAAGACCGAGTACGCCGAGGCGGTGCAGGACCTGCGTACGGCCTTCACCGACCCGAGTCTCGCCGATGGCGTGCTCGACCTCGACCGTCGCGGCATGCCCCGAACCAGTTCGGGGCGGAACGCCGTGGTCTTCCGGCTTCTCGGTTCACGCGGCCCGTGCGCGGTGCGCTGCATGACGCGCGCACCGGCCGACGGTGCCCGGCGTTACGGCGCGCTGAGCCGGTACCTCGAAACGCACTCCTGTCCTGCCCTGACCCCGGCGACCTGGGTCGAGCGCGGAGTCCTGGTGAGCGGCGTGTGGTGGCCGGTGGTGCTGATGCCCTGGGTGCCCGGCGACACTCTGGACATCGCCGTCTCCCGGCGCATCGGCGATCCCCGCGCTCTGCGTCATCTTGCCGCCAACTGGCGTGTCGCCATCCGCCAGTTGCGTCGCTCGCACATCGGGCACGGCGATCTCCAGCACGGCAATGTCCTGGTCGACGGCGATCTCCGGCTGCAGTTGGTCGACCTGGACGGTGTGTGGGTGCCGGGGCCCCATGAATGGCCCAGGGCCGATGCCGGGCACCCTGATTACCAGCATCCGGGGCAGGGTCCGGAACTGCGCGGAGTCGCGCTGGATTCCTTCCCGGCCTCCGTGATCTTCGTGTCCATCCTGGCTGTGGCCGCCGACCCGGCCCTGTGGGACCTCCACACCCAGGAGAACCTGGTGTTCCGTGCCGCCGACTTCGCGCGCCCGGGCCGTACCGACATCTGGCGCCGGCTCAAGAAGTCCCCGGACCCCCGGGTGGCGTCCATGGCCCGCTCGCTGGCCGCCGATTGCTCCCGGGCGGCCGAAATGGCGTCGGGACCCGAGGAGTTGGTGGCACAGCTCAGCCCCTGAGGCCTTCCGACGCACCCCCGGTATCCCCCGGTATCAGCGACCGGACTCGGCCCGGCAGCGCACGAGGGTGATGTCGTCGGAGTCCAACTCCCCGCGGACCCACAGCGAATGGACCTTCTTCTCGAACCCCTGGGGAGCGACCCGGCTCAGGAATCGCCATACCTCACCCCCGTGCGCCGACCGCTCCAGAGCCCACCGGGCCAAGGCGTCCGTCATCACCAGAAGCACGTCACCGGCCCCGCACGCGCCGTGCGCCGTGACCGCGTCCGCCACGGAGTCCGCGATACGGCCGGGAGACGTGGGCAGCAGGCAGGGGGCCGAGGTGAACAGGTCGGGCCGGTCCAGCGGGAAGCAAGTGACCACGGTGTCATCGCGCAGCGCGACGAGACAGGTGTCGCCGATGGCCACCGCACGCCACCACACGCTGCCTGTGCCGCTCGGCCCGGGATCCACCACGATCCCCAGGAAGGTGGCGAAGCTGCCCCGCGCTGCGGCGTCCTGTACGTACGGCGGGGCGTCCTCGGGCACCCGCAAGGAGGCGACCCACTCCTCGGCCGCCCTCGTGGCCCATCCGCACAACGAGGGTGCGTCGAACTCCTCGGGCGGCGCCGCGACGAAGCGGCTCACCAAGCACCTCGCCCATGCCCCCGAGCCGATGGCCCGTGACGCGCCGTCGGAGACGGCGACCCGCCCGGGCACCGGGTCGAAGGCCCACGCGTCCTCGCTGGGTTCCGTGGGGGATTTGGGCACGGCCATGGCGGTGGCGGCCAGCGTGAGCCGCTTCACTGCCCCGGAGGGTGTCACGCCGCTCGTACCCGGCCGGTCGTCGCAGTGCCGATCCGCATGAAGTCGACCAGCTCCGGCACGTCCGCGTTGTAGACGAATCCGCGGGCTCCCGGTGCGATGCGGTGGGCGTACCCGGCCTCCTCCACCAGATTGACGGGCAGCTCGCTGGACATCTCGAAGAGCAGCTGAGTGGCCGGATCGGCGTACCGGGCCTGGTGCGCGGGGAAGTACACGGCGTCCTCGCCCCGCGCGGAGAGGTGCAGGTTGAACAGAAGCAGCCTGCCGTCGGCGGTACCCAGCTTGCGCAGCCGAGCCGCGGCCGGGCGGGGATCCCCGTCCGTCGCCATGCCGTCGGTGACATGCAGGACGATCGGGGGAAAGGAGCTGCGGTGGTGGGCCACCCACCGCTTCAGCACCCGGTGTGTGTAGCCGAGCGCGGCACACATCGGGGTCGAGCCTTGCCACACCGGGTCGAGCCACACCATGGTCCTGCGGCTCACCGGGCGGTACCGGCCTTCCGCGTCGGGCAGGAGCTTCTCGCGGGTCTCCACCCGTGCGTATCCGGGCAGTTGGGCGCTGGGCACCAGCGGATCCCGTCCTTGCCGTCCCACCAGGGGTGCGACCCCGCCGGGTCCGCCGTAGCCGATCACGCCGATGTCAAAGTAGTGCCGCGGCTCCTCCTCGCGCACGTCTTTGGTGCACTCGATGAGCACGGCGTACAGGATCTCGTTGACCGTCTCGCTCAAGGCCTGCGCCTTGGGGACCTGCGAACCTCCGCCGATCGCCTCGTGCATCGTCCACGACTGGTCGACCAGGAAAAGGAAGCAACCGGGCCGACGCCGGTCGATGCGTTGCTGGTACGCCACCCCGTGTTACCTCCTCTCGGGCGTATGCCCGCTGACGTCGACAACCTCGTACGAGAACCACATGTCCCGGGCCTTCAGCAGCTCACGGGCCGGGTGCCGCCCCGCGGTGTCACTCGCACCGAACCGTTCGTGCGGCAGCAACGACGTGCGGAAGACGCCGATGCTCCGGCCGGTGGCCCTCTCCAGCAGGCCCGCGCCGGTACGCATCAGGGCGGCGACGGCTCCCATCACGTCCGCCGCCGTGGCCGCCCGGAGCGGGAACTCGCCGAGACCCGCCAGGAACGCCGTGGCATCCCCGACCTCACCGCTCAGCGCTTCCGTCCGGAACAAGCGGGCGAGGTCAGGGGCTTTGCCGTCGTCGGGCGAAACCCACAGCGCCAGATCGAGGAAGCCGCGCACCGGACCTTCGTACAGCGGCATGTCGTCCGATGGCAGTCGCTCGCCGTCGCGCACTGCGTCGGTCCGGTACGTGGCCGACCGGTACGGTTCATCGCCGGGCGGCGCCCCCGTGACGACCAGTGAGTCGATGCGTACGGCTGCGGAGAGCAGAGCCCGGTCGCGAGGCACCACCACCTCGCGAAGGCGCACGGCCACACGGTCCGGCACCGGGCCCGCGGCTCGTGGTGCGACGAGGCGGAACGACGCGGAAGGCCGTTCATCGATGTCGAAGGCGGGTTCCGCGCCAGGGCGTGCGCCGGGATGCAGATGGAAGTCGAACCGCGTCACGCGATAGCGCACGCGCGCCTGACCGCTGTCCGCAGGCCGGGCGTCCCGCACACCGACGACGAGGTCGTCGAGGAGCCGCTGGAGCGCCGAACCGCCCGCGCCGCGCTGCCCGATCCCGGACTGCGCGAGCCGGGACAAGTCCTGGGGCCGGTCGGTGACCACGCAGACGAACGACTCCGGCCGGGGCGTGCCCCGGTGCAGGTCATTGGGCCAGAACAGCTGTACCCCGGCCAGCTGATGAGTCCCCGGGAGGCGGAACAGTTCGTACGTGGCGCCCGGGGCGACACCCACTCCGGAGGGCTCCGTGGTGGTGAGCGGAGAGATGGCGCCGAGCAGCCCGATGTCGAACGCGGAGACATAGCGGTGCCGCGTGCCCTGATTGTGGATGCGTACGACCACTTCGTCACCGCTGAAGAGATGCTCGCCGCTCGGGTCAAGACGCTCCTCCCCGCCGTCCGCCATCAGCCGGGCGTACGTGAAGGTCACGTCGTCGGGGAGGGAGTCGGTGCCGGAGCCCGATGCCAGGGCGCGCAGATGCGCCGCGCGTGCCAGCTGCCGAAGGTCGGCGCCGAGCCGGTCCACCGCGGCGTCCGTGACCGGACGTGGACCGGCCCACAAGGGTTCGCCCTGGGCGTCGAGCAGACAGAGCCCGTCGTCGAGCGCCACGGTCGCCATCGTCGGACCTTCGCTCTCGACGACGCGCAGGTGGGGCGATGAGCCGAGCGCCTCGGCCACCGTGTCGCGTGCGACGTGGTTCGGCGGCCGTACGGCTACCGGGCGCCGTGCGAGGCCCACCTCCAGGGGGTGCGCTTCGGCTCCGGCGGGCAGCGCGGCGAGCGAGGACGCGTCCAGCCGCAGCCGGGCCCTCCCGGCCGCCACCTGGTCCACCACCGCGGTGGCAAGGGGCGCTGTCGCGTCGCCGTCGGCGGCCACCACCGCGTACGTGTCACCGATCCCGATCCCGAACAGTTCCGCGCCCTCCAGAAACGCGGCGCCCCGGCCGACGAGCACGGGCAGCACACCCGTCGCCCGCTCCTCGAATCCGTCGAACAGCCGCCGGTCCGCGGGCCCTTCCACCTCCGGGCGCTGGAACGGGACGACGTCCAGAACGGCGGGCCTGAGCATTCCGATGAGCCCTCGCCAGGTCAGCCGGGCGCTGCCGGGCCTGCGCAGGATACGGACCAGGGTGGCGGTCAGCAGGCCGTGTACGCCGCCGATGTCCGGGACGTCGATCTCGTAGGCGCTCGCTTCGGGCGCGCAGGCCACGAGCCGTACGACCGACGGATTCGACTCGGCCGCGGGCAGCCGGTTCGGCGCCGCGCGCGCCGCCTGCCAGACACCGTGGGCCGCTTCCCAGATGCTCGCGTCGACCCGCGGATCGGCCTTGGGGACCTGTCCCTCGTCCCGTGCCATCCGGGCGGCGTGACAACAGTCCACGATCGTCGTCACGTTGGTGGTTCGCTCGCTCAACTGCTGCTGCAAAAGGCTCAGTTCGTCGGCCAGGAGTCCCCGGAACTCGCCAGGGGGCGCGGAGCCGATGTCGGTGGGGCAGAGGAACTGCAGCCAGTCCGGTCCGTCCCGGTCCGGCAGCGGGTTGCGGGCGCGGCCTCCGTGGCCCGAGTAGTACACGACCGCGGCGTCCCCGCTGACGGTGTCCTCGATGAGCCCCCGGCAGGCCTCGATGATCCCCTGCCGCGTGGCGCCGCCCTCCATGACGCAGGTGGTCTCGAACCCGAAGGAGGAGAGTGAACCGGCCATGAGCTCCACATCGGCGTGCACGCCGCGCAGCACCCCGGTCTGAGACCCGATGAGCAGTGCCCGTTGACGCATGGCAGCCCCCGTTGACGCACGCTGTCCCGGCAAGCATGGCACTTACGCATTCCACGCGGAACAGTCCTAGACGCCGACATGAATGAACGGCGCCCAGAAGTAGGGAAGGTCGGACGAGTCCTCGGCCACCGCCGACGGAACACGTCCGTCCCTGGCGCATGTCGCCGCGGTCGCCGTACCCGCCGGCTCACGCAACCTGTCGTAAGCCTCCCGCCGGCCGGACGCGTTCAACGGGCGTACTCGTCGCTGCGCCGACGCGAGCGCCTGCGCCACCGACCTGCTGTTGCCCGAGGCCAGTTCCTCATACAGATACGTCATGAGCACGGCCCCGGCCTCGTCGTCGACCGGCCACAGTGAGACCACCACGTTGCGCGCACCCGCGGCGACCGCGGCGCGGACGAGACCGATGACGTCACCCCCGGCGGTCGCCGTGCCGCGCCCTGTGTGGCACGCCGAAAGGACCACGAGTTCAGCGGCCAGCTGGAGCCCGGTCATATCGCCGACGGTGAGCCGGTCGTGGCCGGCAAGGGCGACGTAACTCCGGTTGGGGCCCTGCTCGTACAGCACGCCGTGCGTCGCGAGGTGGAGAACGGCACAGCCGGGTGCCGCCCCGACGACGGCCTCGCGGGTGGCTGCCGCGCCCAGGAGCGGTGAGGCGCCGAGCAACCGGGAGATCGCCGCTGCTTCCGTCGCCGTGCCGGGCAGCCTCGCCAGCTCCCGGTCGGCCGCGTACACAGGGTCGCCGACGAGGAGCACGGACTCGCCGGCAGGGGGCGCCATGCCACTCCGCGGCCGGGTGACGAGTGCCGCAGACGGCAGCTGGGAGACGGCGCACCGCTCGCCCAGCGGAACGCCCGCGACGGGCAGGGCGTGGAACGGCACCAGGGCCAGGGCCCGATGGGGCACCACGAACAGGCGACGGCACCCGCCGAGTGCCTCACGCACCGGACGCAGCAGCCGCCCGGACAGCGCTGCCGCAGCCATGGGGTCCCGCCGCCCGGTCGCACAGACGGTGTGGAAGCGCCGTATGTCGCAGGCCAGGTCCCGATGGTGTACGTGTTGCGGGATGTGCCGCACACCGTCATGGTCGACCACCCAGGTGAGCAGATCCTCGTCGGACGTCTCGTACATGACGAGCAGTTCGTCGTGAGCCAGGCTCCCGCGGATCGACTCGAGTTGCGCGGCCCGGGCCCCGACGCCCCGACTGCCGCGGATCAGCCCGGGGGCGAGCCGGGTGACCTGGGCCTCGGCGCGTTCCAGGTCGTCCTCGGCGGCCAGCACCTTGCGTCGCAGCTCGGTGGACGAAGGCGTACGGGCCGGGTCGCCGGTGACGGATTCGACAAGACCCTCGTAGACGGCGGCCCAGGCCGAACCGGCCCGCAGCCAACGCCGGGCCGCGTCCAGCGGTGGCCCCGCGGGCAGGTCGTCCAGCGAACGCAGCACCTCGGCCCCGATGCCCCTGCAGCGGTCGGACAGCTCGAAAGCGGCGGCGAGTTCGGCGTCCGCGACCTTGGGGTCCAAGGCCGCGGCGGACAGACCCAGGTGGGCGCGGACCGCCGTGTGGTACATCGAGGCCACGTCCATGTTGTCCGTCATCGACGTACGCAGCACATCCCGTACGAGCCGATCCGACCACTCCTCGAACCGGGACACGGCCTCATCGCCGAGCGCCGCGGCCATGGCGTGATCGCCCAGGGCCTCGGCGAGCTCGGCGCGGCGGGCCTGGCCCTCCCAGGGCCGCTCCGGTGAGCCCATGGGGCCGGTGCGGGCGAGCTGCTCCTGTGCCTCGCGCGCCGTGCGCGGATCGCCGAGACGCAGGAACAGACTGACCGCGTGATCCGGGTGCAGCCCGCCGCTCCGGTACAGCGCCATGGCCAGGGAATGGGCCTCGTCGCGCCGCTCCAGCTCGTAGAGAAGCACCACCCGTAGCAGAGCATCGTCGTACGAGCGGTCCAGTGCCTCCTGCAACAGGGCCTGTGCCTCGTCCCGGAACCCGGCCTGCTGCGCCTTCCTCGCCCGGTGGCGAAGGAGCAGCGCGGGTGACCGGCGCAAGCTCTCGCGCACGGCGTCCGCCGCCGCTGCGGCCGGGGGCCACGGGTCGGCGAGCCTTCCGGCCTCGGCCGCGAGCTCGCCGAGGCGTGCCGCCGAGACAGCCTTGAGGTCGGGGTCTGCGAGGGCCTCCACCGCACCGTCGAGCGACATCGCAAGGTCCGCGGCGCGCAGCCAAGTCCCGGTGTCGGCGCCGGGAGCGCGCAACGCCTGCGTGGCGCGCGCGGTATCGGCACAGAGGAGTACGGCCGATGCGCTGCGGAAGTTGAGACGGTCGACGAGATCGAGATAGGCCCGGTCGGTGAGTTCACTCTCCGGCGGGGCGGTGATCGAGCCGACGAGATGGCGTGCCGAGCGCAGGCACCGCAGGGCGGCAAGGGTGAGGCCCGCCTCCCGCCAGGCCGCGGCGCGGGCCACGAAGAGCCGGACCAGACCGCGTACGAAGCTGGTGCTGCCGTCTCCCCGGCCCCATGCGGCGATGTCCGCCAGAGCGTGCCACGGCACATCGTCCCCTTCCTCGATGTCGTCGAGCATCCGGTGCGCGGCGACGACCTGGGCCAGGGCGCCCGAGGCCAGGCCGCGAGCACGGTCCAGGTGCCGGACGCGAGCCGTGCGCTCTCCGGAGAGGCGCGCGAGGTGGGCCCGGCGCAGTGCCACAGCGGCCTCGCCGCGCGGGGCGGACGTCCGGCCGTAGAGGATGTCAGCCGTCGCGTAGTGGGCCTCGGCCACGTCCAGGGACGCGGGCGTCGTGCCGGGTGCCGCGAGGGGATCGAGCCGTAGCCCGAGGAGTTCCGGATGGGACTCGGGGGTGAGGATGAAGTCCCCTTGCAGGACGTTCAGTTGGGCGGTCACCAGGGGATCGCCGTCGGCGGCACGACGGCAGGCGTCGAGAGCGGACGCCGCTTCGGCGGAGCGACCCGCCCGCCGTGTCAGGTCGGCGACGGCGAGCCGATGAGCGCAACGCACGTGCCGGATACCTGTGGCGTCGAGTTCGTCGCCCAGCCGGTGCAGTTCCGAGATGACGTTGTCGGCCGCCCATTCCGCGCCGCCGGTACGGGAGTTGTCGGCGATGCTGCGGGCCGACTGCATGAAGGGGATGAAGCGGGCCGCGACGAGGGTCACGAGAGCCGCGTCAGGATCCGACGGCCGGGGCGGCGCCACGCCTGCCCGCTCCATCTCCTCCTGCGACATGACCGCCCCGCTCCCGCCCGGGCTCCAGTTGAGGTCCAGGGTGTGGGCGGCGATCCGCAGCGCTTCGGCGCGCGGGCCCTGCGCTCCGTCGAGCAGACGCAGGGCCCGCTTCGGCTCGCCCGTCGCCAGCGCCGATGCCGCGGCGATGAGCGGATCAGGCGGAGGGGAAGCGGAGAGGGCCGGCAACGGCCCGTCGGTGAGGAGGAGCGCGACGATCAGATCCGTTGCGGGCTTCATGGACAGGCGTCCTCCCGGGCGGGGCGCAGCGCGCCCTGCCCGGCTGGGCCGCTGTCGCCTCTACCGGCATAGCACCGCCTGCGCGGTGGGCGACAGTCCGCACCCGGCCCTCAGGACGGGGGCCTCTCCCGGCACGGACCGGGAGAGGCGATGGGGTGGTGCGTCAGCCGCAGTGCTCGGCCTTCTCCTGCTCCGTCATCGGGCGGGTGTGCTGCGTCTTGGTGCTCGGCGCGTCCGGCTTGGGGCCCGTCGCGTCGAAGGGGGCGTACCAGATGTAGTGCCCGTGGAACTTGTCCTCGAAGTGCAGCTCATAGGTGCCCTTGACCTGCTGCATCTGGGACTCGCGCGTGACCCAGCCGACCTCGCCGGGGCGGACGTCGACGTTGGTGGTGTCGGTCTCGGTGTGCGAGCTCTCCCAGGTGTGTCCGTAGGAGGTCTCGATGCTCACCTTGAAGACCTCGGCGAAGCCGTACTCCGCGCTGAGCGAGACTCCGACGCTGTTGGACTCGCCGGTCGTATCGGCCCAGGAGATGCTGGAACGCTGCAGGTCCGGGGTGCAGTTGTAGGCGCTGTCACCCACCTGGTGCGCATCGCCCATCGAGTCGGTGCCGGGTCCTTCGGGGTGGAAGACGCACGAGTCGGTGCCGTTGTCGCACTTGTCGAGCAGCTCGCGGATGGTGGGGGCCTCTTCGTCGGCCTGCGCGGCGGGCGCGAGGGCCATGCCGCCCGCGGTGGCCATCGCCGCGAACAGGACGGTAAGACGGGTACGGGTGATCATGTGTGATCTCCAGTGGGGGGAAGGTGAAGCATGTGGGGGGTACGGCGTGCGTGAGAGCGCGGCAGCGCTCTAGCTGAAGCCGATGGACTGGGTGCGGTCGTTCATCATCTGGCCGACGTCGGCGGTGTTCTCGTCGAATGGCCCGTCGCGGTCGCCGCCCAGGTTGGGCTCCGGGTAGAGCCAGATCGCGCAGTTGCCCCAGGGCTGTACCGAGGAGATGCGGTTCTTCCAGTCGTCGCCGAGGTCGTGCTGCCAGTTGACCCAGCCGTCCTTCTCGCACAGCGAGGGACCGCTGATGGTGAGCGTGTCACCCGAGTAGCCGGGATCGCTGAAGAACGTTCCCTGGACGACGTCCCCGGCCGCCGCGGTGTCTTCCTTGGCCGAGGCCGAGGCCGAGGCCTTGGACATGGTCGCGCGGAACGCGGACGAGGTGACGGCGGCCCGTGGGGAGGCCGGTGCGTCGGTGACGCGTCCGTCGGTGGCGCGGTCGATGGCTTCGTCGAAGGTGCCGAAGCAGCGCTGTTCTCCGGTGGAAGCGTCCAGGACGCAGTGGCGCGCGACCGGTTCATCGGCCCCGGCCGGCTGCACCGACAGGGTGCAGATCACTCCGGTGGTCACGGCGAGCGTGGCCCCCGCCAGACGGGAGCGGTGCGTGGTCCGTATCGCCATACGGTTACCTCTTTTTCCTAATTTGGCGTGAGCACATCACCTACCTGGATAGTGGCTGCCGACCGTGTCTGTGGCTGGAATCCAGAATTCCGTTGCCTATAAGGGGGTTTGAGCCAACCCGGGCAGCCCGAATGCCCCCTTCGGGCACGAGGAAGGGGGAAACGGGCAGGAGCGGAGAAGCGCCGTCAGCACTGTGCGAAGACGTATCCCTTCGTGCCCTCGGGGCGGACGTCGCGGTCGCGCAGTGTGATGGAGAGGTCTGCGCCCCAGCCGTCGCAGGCGGTGCGGTAGTCCCCCCGCGTGTACTCGACCGCGAAGACCTTGTCGTCGTAGGCGTCGGCGAAGTCGCCGCACTCCTTGTACGCCGCGCACTCCTCGACGACGGCGAAGTCGAACCCGATGCGGCCACGCTCGGGGAGGAGGTCGGTGGTGTTCTTCTGGGCGATCGCCAGACCGCGGCTGTGTGCCCGCTCGGCGAGCAACTTGGCGAAGGCAGCGGCGTGTTCGGTCGTGAGGAGATCGTCGGAACGCTCGTAGGAGTCCAGGTTGTCGGGCTCCACGGCGTCGTAGCCCGACTTCGCGCAGCCGTCGATCCACGGCCCGACGACGTTCATCAGCTCCCGGCGCTTGCCGGGCGTGGAGATGTCAAGGAGCGGCTCCTCCCAGTCGTCGTCGATCACCAGGGAGCCGTCGTCGCCCTTGAGGAGCAGGTCGGGGTGCTTCTTCTTCCACCAGCCGATGGCTTCGCCCGGCTGGGTCTGGAAGGCGTTGACGTAACACACGTTGTACAGGCCCTTGGCCGGCTTGGCGGAGCGGTCGCGGGAGACCGCCTGTACGGCGTCGTCGGGCGCGTAGGGGCCGCCGAGTTGGTAGTCGAAGACGGCGTCGGCCTTCGGCGGGCGCACGGCATCCGACCGGTCCGTTGCCGTGGCCGGAGTGTCCTTGCCGTCGTCGGTGGCGCAGGCGGTGGCCAGGAAGAGGGCGGCGGCACAGGCGGCGAGCAGGCCGGGGTGCGAGCGGTGCAGGCGGTACGGGCGGTGCATCGAAGGCTTTCGTTCGGGACGGCAGCAGCGGGGCTGCCGCCCTTGAGTGCGGCTTGAGTGCGGCTTGAGTACGGCTTGAGTCCGGTGCGCGCGGCCTTCGGGAAGACCGTGCGGAAATGTGTCGTGATGTCGATCTTACGTGGCATATCGACCGAGGCTGAGGTCGAGGTGAGGCCGAGGCCGAGAACGAGGCCGCGGCGGCCGGACAGGGGAGACCGGCCGCCGCGGGTGAGCGCTCACGAGGTCATGGACCGGAGGTCAGGCCAGGACGACGGAGCGGGTCAGGTGGGCAGGACGGTCCGGGTCGCGTCCCGCGTCCTCGGCGAGCCGCACGGCCAGACGCTGGGCGAGCACCAGTTCCGCGAGCGGGTCGAGTTCCGGGGCGCGCAAGTGTGCGCCGGTGGCCTCGATCTGCGCGGTGAGCCCCGCGGACAGGGGGGACAGGCTCCACACGGCCCGCCCGGGACCGGCCACCGCGATGGGGCCGTGGCGGTACTCCATCAGCGAGTAGGACTCGGTCCAATGGGCCGCGGCCTCCCGCACCTTGAGCGCCGCCTCGTGCGCGAGCCCGGTGTGCCAGCCCGCACCGAGGAAGGTGATCTGCTCCGCCGCGAGCAGCTGGGGATCCAGCGGTGCGCTCAGGGCCGTGGTCACGTCGGTCAGCGCCTGGTCGAGGTGGTGGCCGAGGTGGGCCATCATGAGCGCCAGCTGCGTGGTCGGATAGCGGGTCTGTACGACGGACTGCTCGTCGGCGTGGTCGAGGATGATCACGTCGTGGGCGGCGTGCGCGGCAGGCGACCAGGGCACTGCCGTGAGGGTGGTGACCCGCGTGGACGCGGGGGCCGTCGCGAGGGCGGTGAGGATCTCGGTGGTGGTGCCGGAGCGGGTCAGGGCCAGGATGCGGTCGTAGGGGCGGTGCAGCCAGGCCGCGGAGGCGGGGAACGCGTCGGTGGGGCCGTGCCCCAGCTCCTCCCGCAGGTGGGCGTAGGCCTGGGCCATGAACAGCGACGTACCGCAGCCGATCACGGCGACCCGCTCGCCCTTGGCGGGCAACGCCTGGGCGTATTCGGGGAGTTGCTTCAGCGCGTACTCCCAGCACTGCGGCTGTGTGTCGATTTCCTGGCTTGTCAGTGACATCGAGGGTGCTTTCTCGGTCCGGGGGATGGAGGAAGTGGAGGTCGGTGGCGGCCGGTCAGTCGCCGAGGAGCCGTCGCAAGGAGGGCTGGAGCCGGTCCCCGTGGGCGCGGACCATGTCGTCGCACAGCCGCCAGATCTGCTCCACGGGAAGCGTCGCGGCAGTGGCCGGGTCGGTCATCGCCGCGTGCCGGATGTGGCGCGGCTCGTCGTCGACGGCGGCGCGGACGACCAGGTCGTTCATGCTCAGGTAGGTGCGGTTGAGCGCGGCCAGCTGCGGGGGCAGGGATCCCGCGCGGGTGGGCTGAATGCCGGAGGCGTCGACGAGGCAGGGAACTTCGACCACGCCGTGGCTCGGGAGGTTGTCGATCAGGCCGTGGTTGGGGACGTTGCCGTAGACGGTGCGCGGGGTCCCGGTCACGATGCTGTGGATGATCTGAGGGGCGTACTCCATGGTGCCCTCGACGGTGAGCGGTTCGCCCGCGGCCAGGGCGTCACGGGTCTGGTGGTAGGCGGCGACGTTCTCGTCGACGATGCCGAGGTAGGCGCCGATCGGCAGGCGAAGGCGCTCGATCTCGCTGTCGTGGTGCAGGTACCAGGGGACGTACTCGGAGGAGTGCTCGCTGGTCTCGGTGGGGTAGTAGCCGAGCCGCCGGTACATGTCGACGCGCACCCGGCGCCGCAACTGCTCGTCCTTGGCGATCAGTTCGTCGAGCCGGGGGTAGAGATCCTTGCCCTGGTGCTCGAAGCGAAGGACCCACGCCTGGTGGTTGACGCCCGCCGCCCGGTAGGTGATCTCCTCGTACGGAACGCCCACCAGCTCGGCCAGGTCGCGCATGGTCCAGTACACGGAGTGGCACAGTCCCACCACCTTGGTCAGTCCCGTGGCCTCGGTGAGGTACTGGATGTTCATGGCCATGGGGTTGGTGTAGTTCAGGAGCCAGGCGTCGGGGCACACCTCGGTGATGTCCTCGCCGAGTGCCTTCAGGAGCGGGAAGGTGCGAAGCGCACGGAAGATGCCGCCGATGCCGAGGGTGTCCCCGATGGTCTGGCGCACCCCGTGGCTTGCGGGGACATCGAAGTCGGTACGGGTGGCCTCGCCCATGCCGACCTGCACGATGTTGATGACGAAGTCCGAGCCCGCGAGGGCCTCGCGGCGGTCCGAGTGGCTGGAGATGACGGCGTGCGCGCCCAGGTGGTCGGCGATGTATTCGGCCGCGGCCTGCGCGGTGGCCAGGCGTTCGGAGTCGATGTCGTGCAGGGCGATGTGGGCGCCCTTCAGCTCGGGGAAGGCGAAGAGGTCGGCGAGCAGGCCTTGGGTGAAGACGACGCTGCCTGCGCCGATGAAGGTGATCTTGGGGTGGGTCATGAGGCGTGCGCTCCGCTCGGAGTGGTGTGGGCGAGGACTTCGTCCCGTGTGGGCTGGGCTCGGGTGCCGCCGTGGGCGCGGGTCGAGAGGGATCCGCAGGCGACGGCGAACCGCAGTGCCTCGTGCGGGGTTCGGCCGTCGAGGGTGGCGGCGACAAAACCGGCGTCGAAGCTGTCTCCGGCGCCGACGGTGTCCTGGGGAGTCATGGGGAGGCCCGGTGCGGTGAGCAGCGTCCGGCCGTCGTGGCACAGGGCGCCATCGGCGCCGTTCTTGACGACCACCAACGGGACGCGGGCAGCGAGCAGTTCGGCCGCCTTCTGCGGGCTGCCGGAGGGCGTTCCGGCGAGGTGCAGGGCTTCCTGGGCGTTGGGCAGCAGGATGTCGGTCTGGGCGAGGACCGCTTCGAGAGCTGCCGGGTCCCACCGCCCCGACGGGTCGTCCTGGGTGTCCAGGGACGTGCTCGCGCCGTGCTCGCGCGCGGTGCGAAGGAGCCGGGGCAGATCGGCGGCGAGGCGGGGCTGCAGGAAGTACGAGGCGGTGTGGACGTGGCGGGCGTCCGCGAGGAGTTCAGCGGGGACGTCGTCGCCGCTGACGGCCGTCAGGGTGCCCGGAGAGGTGAGGATGGCGCGGTCGTCGTCCTGGGTGAGCACGACGGTGAGCGGGGTCGGCAGGGAGGTGTCCACCTTCAGGGCCCGGGTGTCGACTCCGCGGGCATTGAGCGCGTCGCGCATGTAGCGGCCGGCGTCGTCGTCGCCGACACGCCCTGCGAAGGCCACCTTCAGGCCCAGGCGCGCGGCCCCGCAGGCCATGATCGCGGCCGAGCCGCCGAGGGTGAGGGACCCGGTGTCGACGAGTTGTTCGTGCTGGCCGAAGGCGAGTGGGCCGGTGAGCGGGCCCAGGATCACATCGGGGTTGGCGTCCCCGATGACGAGGAGGTCGTACGAGTACGGCATCGAGTTCCTTGAGTTCCTTCGGATCGTGCGGGGGAGAGGAGGCGGGGCGGTCAGCCCTTGAGGCCGCTGGAGGTGACCGAGCGGATGAAGGCCTTCTGCGCGAAGAGGAACGCGATCAGGACCGGAAGCACGGTGATCACGTTGCCCGCCATCACCGCGGACCAGCGGGTGTGGTGCTGCCCCTGGAAGGTGGTGAGACCCAGCTGCAGCGTGTACTGGGTGTCGTGGTTGATCGCGATCAGCGGCCAGGTCAGGTCGTTCCACGTGGTGAGGAAGGTCAGTACGGCCACCGTGGCGAGCGCGGGCCGTGCAAGGGGCAGCACGATCGACCAGAGGACCCGCAGCCTCGAACAGCCGTCGATCCAGGCGGCCTCCTCCAGCTCCCTGGGCAGGGAGAGGAAGAACTGCCGCAGCAGGAACACCGCGAACGGCGTGACGAGGGACGGCACGATCAGCGCGCCGAGGGTGTCGATGAGCCCCAGCTTCTTCATCACCAGGAAGGTGGGGATCATCGTCAGCTGGAAGGGCACCGCCATCGTCGCGAGCATCAGGACGAGCAGCGCCCGCGAGCCGCGAAAGCGCATCCGCGCGAACGCGTACCCGCCAAGGGCGCCGAAGACGAGGTTCGAGGAGACCGCGACGGCGGAGACGATCGCCGAGTTGAGGAGCCAGCGCGGGAACATGGCGTTGCCAAGGACGTAGCTGTAGCCGCCCAGGTCGATGCGCGAGGGCCACAGCGCCGGCGGGAACCGGTTGATCTCCGCGTTGCTCATCACCGAGCTGAGCAGCAGCCAGATCAGCGGCACCGCGAAGAGCAGCGCAAGCGGCGCGAGCACCACGTGCCAGGCGCTGAAGGGCAGGCGGAATCTGCGGTGGGGCAGGGCGGCGGGCGCGGCGGCCCGGCGTGCGGTGGCCTTGGGCGCGGTGGTGGTCGCGGTCATCAGGCGGCTGCTTTCGTACGAGGAGTGCGCTCACGGCCGCGGGCCACGCGCAGCACGGCGGCCACGACGAACAGGGCCAGCGCCAGGACGTAGGCGGACGCGGCCCCGTACCCGGCGGTGAAGTTCTTGAAGGCCTGCTCCCAGATGAAGTAGACGATCACCGTCGTCGAGCCGAGGGGGCCGCCCTTGGTGGTCACATAGACCAGGTCGAAGACCTGAAGGGCCTGGATGGTCTGCCACAGGAGCAGGAACGTGCTGACCGGGGTGAGCGTGGGCAGCGTCACGTGCCGCAGCAGCTGCCACCGCCCCGCGCCGTCCAGGCGGCCCGCCTCGACCAGTGACTGATCGACGTCCTGCAACCCGGCCAGGTAGATGACGGTGCACAGGCCTGTGCCGCTCCACAGAGTGATGCCGACCAGCACGAACAGCGCCTGCGACGAGTCGGTGAGGAAGCCCTGGGGCGAGATCCCCAGGCGGTGAAGGACGGAGTTGGCCGCCCCGAAGTCGGGGTCGAGGATGAACGAGAACAGCACGCCCTGGGCGGTGGCCGAGATGACGAACGGCACGAAGAACAGGGTGCGGTACAGGCCGACGAAGCGGATCCGCCGGTTCAGGGCCAGGGCGAGGGCGAGTCCGATGACGATGCTCAGCGGCACGTACAGGACCGTGTAGAGCAGGGTGTTGCGCACGGCCTGGCTGAAGTTCGGGTCCTGGGCAAGGGCGCGGTAGTTGTCGAGTCCCACCCAACGGCTCGGCGTGACCAGGTCGTTGGCCTGGAAGGAAAGGAGCAGCGACCACACGACCGGCAGGACGCTCAGGCCGAGGATGACGAGCACCGCGGGGGAGACGAACGCCCAGGCGGTGGCGGTCTCGCCGCGGCGCTTGCGACGCAGGGCGCGTTGGCCGTCCGGATCCGGCGGCAGGGTCAGCGGGCGGGGAGCTGATGGCATGTCGGTGTCCTCAACGCGGTATCAGGAGGGCGGCGTTGGCCTCGCTCGCGCAGGAACGCACCGCGTCGGCGGGGCTCTTGCGGCCGAGCAGCACGGAGACGACCGCCTGCCCGAGGGACTGGGAGATACGGGGGTAGGCCGGGTGCACCGGACGTACGCGCGCGGAGGCGAGCGCCTTGGTGAACACCGGGAGCCCCGGCATCTGCGCGGTGTGCTCGCGCCAGGCCGGGCGGTCCTGGCTGCGGCGGCTCAGCGGAAGGCTGCCCGCCTCGACGGCCCACCGGCTGTCCGGTCCTGGCTGGTTGAGCCAGGTGACGAAGGTGCGTGCCGCGGCCGCCCGGGCCGAGCCGTTGTCGAACACCGTCCAGGTGTCGGGGCCCGAGATGGTCACAGGACGACGGCTGAAGCTGGGCAGGGGCACCACGTGGTAGTCGATCTTGGCCTGGGTGATGTCCGGCAGCTGCCAGGGCCCGGTCGGCACCATGCCCATCCGCCCTGACAGGAAGACCTGGTACATCTGCTCGCTGCCCGGCTTGGGGTCGATGTAGACGCTCTTGTCGCGCACCAGGTCCTGTACGACCTCCAGGGCGCGCACGCCTTCCTTCGCGAAGCCGATGCTGTGTCCGTCCTCGCCGATCACGTCGCCGCCCAGGTCCCATACCAGCGGCCACATCCGCCACACGGTGTCCTCGTCCCCTGTGCCGGGCCAGCCGGTGCCGAACCGTCCCTCGGAGGCATCCGTCAGACGGCGCGCGGTGTCGGTGAACTCCTCCCAGGTCCAGCCCGCCTCGGGCAGGTCGACCCCGGCCTCGGCGAACAGCTTCTTGTTGCAGACCACGGCGAGACAGTCCAGGACCGCGGGCACCGCCCTGACCCGGCCGTTGATGGTGACGGCCTGGCGGGCCGGCGCCCAGAAGTTGCGCCACGGCGTCGGCGCGTCGCGCACGTGCGATGTCAGGTCGACGACCTCGGGGCTCCGGGCGACGCTGGCCAGGTCGGAGCCGAAGACGTAGGCGATATCGGGGTACGAGCCCGAGGCGAGCGCAGCCGTGATCTTCTGCAGCATGGCGTCGGCGAGCACGCCGCCGCCCATGTCGACGTTGATGTCCGGATGGGCGCGGTGGAACTGGGCGACCAGGCCCTTGATGACCTTGGCGGCGGAGTCCGTCTGGCCGTGCCACAGCTGAATGGTCACCCGCCCGTCGGGGCCCACCCCGTCGGCGGGCCCCGTCCCACAGCCGGCCAGGGCGCCCCCGCCCCCGGCCACGAACGCCGCCGCGCCACCTGCGCGCAGCACATTGCGCCGCGAGGGTTCTCCCGGCGCTCGGGGTACTGCAGCCATCACTACCTCCAGAGGGATCGGAGCGCCCGTGGCGCGGGAAGGCCATGGGACGGGACGTCACACGGCAGGGAAGGTGTGGGTCAGCAGGTCTTGCGGACGTATCCGCTGCTGCCCGCGGGCGACACGTCGACATCGCGGCGCACGATGCTCAGCTTGTCGCCCCAGCCCGCGCAGGACTTGCGCAGACCGTCGGCCGTGTACTCGATGACCACGACGTCGTCGCCGAACGCGGAGGTGTAGTCCCCGCACTCGTCGTACACGCCGCACTCCTCGGCGACGGCGAAGTCGAGACCGGTCTCGTCGCGCGCGTCGGCCAGCTGCGGGGTGTTCTTCTGCGCGGCGGCCAGGCCCTGCTCGTGGGCGCGCGCGGAGAGCAGCTTGATGAAGGACTTGGCCTGAGAGGCGGTGAGCAGGTCCGGGAAGCGGGTGAAGGTGTCGTAGTTGTCCGGCTCGATGGCCTGGAAGCCCTTGTCGGCGCAGCCGTCGATCCAGCCGCCGACCTTGGCGGCGATCCGCTTGCGCTTGTCGGCGGTGCGGATGTCCAGGACGGCCTCGCCCCAGTCGCCGTCGTACACGACGTCGCCGTTGTCGTCCTGCAGCAGCAGGTCGGCGTCCCAGTCGCCCTCGGCCCCGGGCTGGGCCTGGAAGGCGTTGAGGTAACAGATGTTGTACAGGCCGGGCGCCGGGGCCGCCGTCCGGTCCCGGCTGACGACCTTGACCCCTGACGGCGGCGTGTACGCGCCGCCTATCTGGTAGTCGAACCCGGCATGGGCCGGCGGCAGTGCGACGTCGGACGGGCCTGCGGACGCCGTCGAAGGGAGGGCGAGAAGGCAAGCGGCAGCGGTGGCGGTGAGGGCCGCTGACGCGGCGATACCCCTGCGCGTAACACGGTTGAGGCTCATCTCAGAGCTCCAGATATCTGAGGGCACGTCCCCGCCTCGGACACACAAAAGGGTCCTGGCGACTTAGTCCGGGCTCATGGCCGAGGCCAACTACCGGCTAGGCGTACCTCTGCGCCGAGTGCTCGACATCGGCGTGCAGGGAGTTAATCGAGCAGCTTCAGTCATGTCAAGAGAAGGGGACTGAGGAGCACTTGGCGAAATCGCGCAGAAACGCGCAGTAGTTCTGCGAGAGTCTGCTCGGAACGCCGATGGGGGACTATGCTCGCCCAGTGCTGAGAAGCGACCGCCATGCGCGGATACTTGAGCACGTCTCTGCCCAGGGCAGCGCGGACGTGCAGCAGTTGGCCGGGCTGCTCGGGGTCTCGCAGGCCACCGTGCGCCGTGACCTGGCGCAGCTGAGCGATCAGCGGCTGCTCGAGCGCACGCACGGCGGCGCGGTCCTCGGCGGCCTGAGCATCGAGGTGCCGCTCCAGCACCGGGTCGACCAGCGCTCCCCGCAGAAGCAGGCCATCGCGCAGGCCGCCGCCGACCTGGTCCCCGCCGGTGCGGTGGTCGGTCTCACCGGCGGCAGCACCACCACCGAAGTGGCCCGTCTGCTCGCGGACCGCGGCCCCGTCACGATCGTCACCAACGCCGTCAACATCGCGGCGGCCCTCGTCCTGCGCCCGACCGTCACCCTGATCGTGGTCGGCGGCACCGCCCGCAGCGAGAGCTACGAACTGGTCGGCCCCATCGCCGAGAAGACCCTCGCCGACCACCACACGGACATCGCGTTCCTCGGCGTGGACGGCATCAGCGCCGCCCACGGGTGCACCACGCACGACCAGTTGGAGGCGGCCACCGACCGTGCCTTCGCGGGGCACAGCGGCCGCACCGTCGTGGTCGCCGACCACACCAAGATAGGCAGGGCGACGTTCGCCAAGATCTGCCCGACGGTCGGTGTGCACACCCTCGTCACCGATGCCGGTGCGCCCGGGGGAGAACTCGACGCCATCGCCGCCGTCGGCGTGCAGGTCACCGTCGTGTGAGCCCTCGCAGGGGACGCCGGTTGAGTCGCCGTACGAGCGCCGTCAGTGCGCGATGGAGTCGATCAGTTCACGGGCGCCCTGGCGGAGCAGCGTCACCGCCACGGACGTGCCGAGCGTCGCCGGGTCGAGCGGACCCGCCCACTCGTGGGCGTTGAGGACCGTCTTGCCGTCCGGGGTGAAGACACGGGCGCGCAGCGAGAGGTCGCCGCCCCGCTCGCAGCGCGCGTACCCGGCGATGGGGGAGTTGCAGTGCCCCTGCAGCACATGCAGGAACATGCGCTCGGCGGTGGCCTCCCGCCAGGCCTCGGGGTCGCCGAGTCCCGACACGGCGTCGATGGTCTCCGTGTCGTCCTCGCGGCACTGCAGCGCCAGGATCCCCGCGCCGATCGGCGGGCACATCGTCTCCACCGAAAGGACCTCGGTGGCCACGTCCATGCGGTCGATGCGCTCGAGCCCCGACACCGCGAGCAGCAGTGCGTCCGCGTCGCCCGCGGCCAGCTTCTCCATCCGGCGCCCGGCGTTCCCGCGCATCGGCACGCACTCCAACTCCGGGTGCGAGGCGGCGAGCTGGGCGATGCGGCGCACCGAGGACGTGCCGATGCGGGTTCCCGCGGGCAGCTCGTCCAGGGTGAGACCGCCGGGGTGGATGAGCGCGTCGCGGATGTCGTCCCGCTTGAGGAACGCGGCGAAGGTGGTGCCCGCAGGAAGCGGCCGGTCCGCCGGTACGTCCTTGACGCAGTGCACCGCGAGATCCGCCTCGCCCGCGAGCAGCGCCGCGTCGACCTCCTTGGTGAACGCACCCTTGCCGCCGAGCTTCGCGAGGTCCCCCATCCAGCGGTCTCCGGAGGTCGTGACCGGCACGACCTCGGTGCGGATGCCGGGGTGCAGCGCGGCGAGTTCGGCGCGTACGCGCTCCACCTGGGCCAGGGCCATGGGGGAGGAACGGGAGACGATGCGGATCAGCTCAGGAGCGGACATGCGCCCCACGATAGGCGCTTGCGGCAGAGGCCTGTTAAAGGGCTCCTCGGTTCGGCCGGGGGCTTGGTGGCGGCCGTTCCCGGCGTGCGCCACGCCCCGGGCCCTCATAGCGTGAGAGGCAGTCGGCCACCGTGCCCGCCTCTGTGCAGGTCCCGGCGTCAGTCCCCTGGGAGGTCCCATGTCCGCCGCCGCCGTCCACCAGCAGTCCCCGATCGCCCTCGAACGGATGGCTGCCACCCATCTGGCCGACGTCCTCGCCCTGGGACGCGAGCTGTACGACACCTCGGTGAAGCCGTACACGTCCTGGTCCCTCTCGGCGATCGCCGGGCACATGGACGCGGACGCGTCCTCCTGTTGGGTGGCGCTCGACGGTGACGCTCTCGCCGGGTTCGTCTGCGGCTCGATGGGATTCGATCAGCGTACGGACTGGGGGAACTTGGAGTGGATCGCCAGCGCCCCCGCCTATCAGGGGCAGGGCGTCGCCAGCCATCTGGTGCAGGCCTGTTGTGCGACGCTGACCGCCGCCGGTGCCACCGCCGTCGTGACGGACGTCGAGTCACGCAACACCGCGTCCGCCGCGCTGATGCGGCGCAACGGCTTCGAGGAGAGTGTGTCGGTCACTCTCTTCGTGCGTGACGCGCCCGACGCGACGGTCTGAAACTGCCTGGCAGGGACGCTCATCCCGCACAGTCCTTCCCCGGCTCCAACGGCGGCGCGTTGAGACCCAGATGGGCCTTACAGCGCGGCGTGTTCCCCGTCTCCTCGTGCCAGGAGTCCGGACGCGGGCGGATGAAGGCCGCCGCCGTCGCCGCCGCGAGGACGAACAGGCCCGCGCAGCCCGCGGCCGCCTTGCCGAACGCCGTGTTCAGCGCGGCCGGATCCGTGTACGCCGTCCCGGAGAGGCCCACCGCGAGCGGCAGCGCGGCGACGACGAGCATCTGGGCGACCCGTGCCGCGGTGTTGTTGACGCCGCTCGCCAGGCCCGCGCGCCCCGCGTCGACCGAGGCGAGCACCGTGGCCGTCAGTGGTGCCACGAAAACGGCCATCCCCAGGCCCAGGACCACGACCGCGGGCAGAACCGCAGTGACGTACGAGGCGCCGGGCTCGATCCGCAGCATCAGGAGCGCTCCGGCGCCCGCGATCAACGGGCCCGCGACCAGCGGCAGCGTGGGGCCGACCCGCCGCGACAGATCGCCCGCGGAGGCTGAGAGCAGCAGCATCAGGACCGTGATCGGGAGCGTCGCCGTGCCCGCCTGGAGCGCGTCGTAGCCGAGGGTCGTCTGCAACTGCACCGGCAGCATGAACAAGAGCCCGCCGATGGCCGCGTACAGGCACAGCGTCATGACGTTGGCGGCGCTGAACAGGCGGGAGCGGAAGAGGGAGAGCGGCAGCATCGGGTTGCGGCGGCGGTGCTCTACCACGATGAACGCGACGCCCGCCGCGAGGCCGCCGAGGCCGGGCAGGAGGGCCGCAGCCTTCGACGAATCGCCCGATGCGCCGATCAGCGAGAAGCTGATGCCCGCAAGGAACAGCGCCGCCAGACACGCCCCCGTCACGTCGAACGGCTTCTCCATGGCGCCTTCGGCCCGGCTCTCCGGCACATGGCGGACCGCGAAGAGCACGAGCGCGGCCAGCGGCACATTGATCAGGAAGATCCACCGCCAGCCAGGACCGTCGATCAGCCAGCCGCCGAGGAACGGCCCGATGGCGCCCGCGACCCCGCCGAGCCCCGACCACGCGCCCACCGCACGCGCCTGGTCCTTCGGCCGGAACGACGTCCGCACGAGGGCGAGCGAACCCGGCGTGAGCAGCGCACCGCCGATGCCCTGCAAGGCCCGCGCCGCGATGAGCATCCCCACGTTCTGAGCGAGCCCGCACAGGGCGGAGGCGACGGCGAACCACACGACGCCGATGACCAGGGTGCGCCGCCGCCCGATGCGGTCGCCGAGCGCCCCGCCGAGCAGCAGCAAAGCCGAGAGCGTGAGCATGTAGGCGCTGACGACCCACTGCAGGGACGCGATCGAGGTGTTCAGGTCGCGGCCGAGCGTGGGCAGGGCGACGTTCACCACCGTGCCGTCCAGCATCGCCATTCCGGACGCCAGGACGGCACAGGCAAGGACCCAGCGGCCCCGTGCCGACGCCAGCGCGACACCACCGTCGGCGCCGTCGGCGCCGTCGTTCTCGGTCGCCTCCGATACGGATGCCATCGCCCCACCGCCCTACATGTGCACCGCTGCGCCGTCCGCGTCCGAGTGGACCGGAGCTCCCCGGCGGTACAGCACGACCGTAACGAGGAGTCCGACCGCGAAGAAGACCGCCGACCACCAGTACGCGGTCGAGTAGCTCTCCATCGCCGACTGGGCCTGTACCTCGGGTGTCGGCTGCTTGCCCACGAGGTAGTTGGCCGCGGCGCTGGTCGCGAGGGAGTTGAGCAGGGCCGTGCCGATCGAACCGCCCACCTGCTGGCTGGTGTTGACCATCGCCGACGCGACACCCGCGTCATGCGCGGCGACGCCCGCGGTCGCCATGCTCATCGCAGGGGCGAAGACCAGACCGAGGCCGAGACCGGCGACGAGCAGCGGCGGCAGTACGTGCGCCGCGTAGGTGCTGTGCACGTCGAGGGCGGTGAGCCAGGCCATCGAGGCCGCCGCGAGGCCCATGCCGAGGGGCACGATCGGCCGCGCGCCGAACCGGGGCACGAGCGAGTTGGTCGTGACGACCGAGATGACCACCATGACGGCGACCATCGGCAGGAACGCGAGCCCCGTCTTGACCGGTGTGTAGCCGAGGATCTGCTGGAGGTAGTACGTCAGGAACAGGAAGACACCGAACATGCCGGCGCCCGAGATGAACATGGCGAGGAACGACGCGGCACGGTCACGGTCGAGCACCACGCGCAGCGGAAGCAGCGGATGCGCGGCCCGCGTCTGCCACCAGGCGAAGGCGGCCACCAGTACGGCACCGACCACCAGGAATCCCCAGGTCTGTACGTCGCCCCAGGCGTGCGACTCCGCGTTCGAGAAGCCGTAGACGATGCAGAAGAGACCCGCGGAGACGAGCACCGTGCCGGGGACGTCCAGTTTCGGCCGGTCCGCGGGCCTGCCGCCGTGCAGCAGCCGGGCGCCGCCCAGCATGGCGAGCACCGCGAAGATGAGGTTCACGTACAGGCACCAGCGCCAGTCCAGATACTCGGTCAGTACGCCGCCCAGGAGCAGGCCGACCGCGCCGCCCGCGCCCGCGATGGCGCCGTAGATGCCGAACGCCTTGGCCCGCTCCTTGGGGTCCGTGAACGTCGTGGTGAGCAGGGAGAGCGCGGCGGGCGCGAGGAGCGCACCGAAGACGCCCTGGAGGGCGCGGGCCACCACCAGCATGGTGAAGCTGGTCGCCGCGCCGCCGAGGGCCGAGGCGAGCGCGAAGCCGCCGAGACCGGCGAGGAAGACCACTTTGCGGCCCACCAGGTCGGCGATCCGCCCGCCGAGGAGCAGCAGGCTGCCGAAGGCGAGTGCGTACGCGGTGACGATCCACTGGCGGTTGCCGTCGCTGAACCCTAGGTCCCGCTGGGCCGACGGCAGTGCGATGTTCACGATCGTGGCGTCGAGGACCACCATCAGCTGGGCGATCCCCACGACGCCGAGGATCAGCCAGCGGTGCTCGTGGCTCCCGCCGCTGGGATGTGGGGGAGCGGATGCGGTGGATCCTGCGGTGTCCACCGCATCGAAGGGGTCCGGCGCGGGCGAGCGGTCCATCGGTGCCTCCAGACGCCCCCGCCACACAAGACATCCCCGTCACACCGTAGGCGCGCTGCTCAGAGCCCGCGACCGGGGCTCCCGGCGGGGCCGGGCCCCGGTCGCCGGAGCCGCCCGTCACGAGCGTGGACGATCAGCTCTGCGGCTGGCTGATGTTGACCATCCAGGGGATGCCGAAGCGGTCCGTGCACATGCCGAACACGTCGCCCCACATCTGCTTCTCCAGCGGCACGGCCACCGAGCCGTCGGCGGAGAGCTTCTCCCAGTAGCCGCGCAGCTCGGCTTCGTCGTCCCCGCTGATGCTCACCGAGAAGTTGTTGCCCGGGTTGTGCTGCATGCCCGGCGGGGTGTCGGCGCCCATCAGGGTGAAGCCGTTCGGGGCCTCCAGCATGCCGTGCATGATGTTGTCGGCAACCGGGGTGCCCGGGTGCCCGGCTTCGCCGAACGTGTTGAGGGCGAGGTCGCCGCCGAAGACCTCCTTGTAGAACTCCAGAGCCTGGCGGGCATCGCCACCGAAGCTGAGGTACGGGTTGAGGCGCGAGGCCATGAAAACCTCCCGGAACGGGGTGAACGGTCAGTTGCGCGGAGAGTAGCGCGGCGCACTGACAACGGCCCGGCGAGGCCGGTCGCGAGGGGATGTGGGGATGCGCACGTCGTCCCCTGATGGACGGAAAGTCCGCTGCATGTAGCGCCCATCCATTTGTCGCACCCGGTTATTCAATCTTCATCAAATCCGGTCCGGCATCCGGACGGGCCTCTTGTGTGCGGACTGTATGCGAAATACGTTCTGCCGTATTCCTTGATCGTCCACGATCAGCCCGGAACCACCCTGGCGGAGGTACCTACCCGTGCGCCGAAAAGCGGTTGCCCTGGCGGCAGTTGCCCTGGTGATGTCCACAACGGCGGGCTGCGGCTCCTTGCAGTCCTCGGCCACCGAGGTCGGCGGTCCGCGCATGACCGACGACCGTCCCGTGCGCGACGGCGGCACGCTCACCGTCGCCCTCCTCTCCGACCCGGACAAGCTCGATCCGACCCTCGCGCAGACCCTCGTGGGGCGCACGGTCTTCGCCGGGATGTGCGAGAAGCTCTACGACATCGACGAGCACGGGACCGTGATCCCGCAGCTGGCCAGGGCCCTGCCCAAGACGTCGAAGGACGGCCGCACCGTCACCTTCGGCCTGCGCGAGGACCTGAAGTTCAGCGACGGCACCAAGCTGGACGCGGACGCCGTCGTCACCTCGCTGCTGAGGCACCGCGACCTCGCGGGCTCCGCGCGCGCCACCGAACTCGCGCCGCTCGCCGACGCGGAGGCGACCGGGCCGTACACGGTGAAGCTCACGCTCAAGCAGGCCTACGTCCCGCTCACGGCCGTCCTGGCGGACCGCTCCGGCATGGTGATGTCGCCCACCGCGCTCAAGAAGTACGGCAAGAACTTCACCAACCACCCCTCCTGCGTGGGCCCGTTCAAGTACGTGGAGCGCGTCGGCGGCGACCGCATCGTGCTCGCCAAGGACCCCGACTACTACGCGGCCGACCAGGTCCACCTCGACAAGGTGATCTACAAGCCGATACCCGACGGCAACGTCCGCCTGGCCAACCTGCGCTCCGGCGACATCCAGGTCGGCGACCAGATGACGCCCGTCGACGTACGCAGCGCGCTGACCGAGCCCAAGCTCCAGCTCTTCAGCTCGCCCTCGCTCGGCTATCAGGGCATCGGCTTCAACGTCGGGAACGTCAAGGGCCTCGGGAAGAAGCCGGGGCGCATCGACACACCTTTCGCGCGTGACCCGCGGGTCCGTGAGGCCTTCGAGCTCGCCGTCGACCGCGACCTCATCAACAAGGTCGTCTTCCAGGGCATGTACGAGCCCGCCTGCGGCCCCGTATCGCCCGAGTCCGCCATCGCGCCCGGCGTCAAAGCGTCCACCTGCCCCGAGCGGGACGTCGCCAAGGCCAAGCAGCTCCTCAAGGAGGCCGGGGTCAAGACCCCCGTCCGCATCGAGTTGAAGGTGTCCACGGCACCTGAGTTCAGCCGCCTCGGCCAGGTCATCCAGGCCATGACCAAGGAAGCCGGGTTCGCCGTCACGCTCCGCCCCACCGAGTACGCGACGATGCTGGAGGAGACCGACTCCGGCCACTACGACGCCTTCCTCAGCGGCTGGTCGGGGCGGCTCGACCCGGACGGCAACATCGCCAGCTTCCTCCAGACGCGCGGCGCGATGAACGCCTACGGACTCTCGGACCCGGCCATCGACCGGCTGGTCGAGCGCGGGCGTGCCGAGGCCGACCCGGACGAACGCACCAAGATCTACGGAGAGTTGACCCACCGCGCCATTGAGCGGCGAGCGCTCATCTACCTCTACCGGCAGAAGAACTACGTCGTCACCGGCAAGAACGTCGCCGGCGTGCGCGTCTACAGCGACGGCCTGGTCCGCGTCACGACTGCGGGGTACGCCCGATGAGCCTGAACTCTGCGCGTCTGCGCGTCGCTCGGCTGAGCCCGGTGCGCCTCAGTCCCATGGCTTCCTATCTGGTCACCAGGGTCCGGCAGTCCTTCATCACGCTCGTCCTGGTCAGCATGGTCGTCTTCGCCGGTATCCGCGCCCTGCCCGGCGATCCGGCGCTCGCGCTGGCCGGTGAGGAGCGCACCCCTGAGGCGCTTGCCGCGATCCGCGCGAGCTACGGCCTGGACGACAACATCGTCGTCCAGTACGGGCGGTTCATCGGGCATGCCGTCACCGGCGACCTCGGGACCTCCTCACGCACCGGCCTTCCCGTCGCCGGCGCGATCACCGCCGCCCTGCCCGTCACCCTCGAACTGGCCGCCCTCTCTCTGCTGCTCGCGGTCGTGGTCGGCATCGGCGCGGGCATCGTCGCCGCCGTGCGGCGCGGCAAGCCGGAGGAGTGGCTGGCCAACGCCCTCGCCCTGCTCGGCCTCTCCATCCCCACCTTCTGGCTGGGCATCGTCCTTGTCCTCGGACTCGCCATCGCCGTGCCGGTCTTCTCGGCCTCCGGATACGTACCGTTCGCCACCGACCCGCTCGACAACCTGCGCCGCATGGTGCTGCCCTCGATCGTTCTCGGCTCCGGTCTCGCGGCCGTCGTGATGCGCCAGACGCGGGCGGCGATGCTCGACTCGCTCTCCGCGGACTACGTGCGCACCGCGCGGGCCAAGGGGCTCTCCCGGCGCGAGGTCATCGGCGGGCACGCGTTGCGCAACTCCCTGGTGACGGTCGTGACCGTGCTCGGGCTCCAGCTCGGCCACCTCATCTCCGGCGCCGTCGTCACCGAGCAGATCTTCGTCCTGCCCGGCTTCGGCAAGCTCACCATCGACGCCGTCTTCACCCGCGACTACGCGACCCTGCAAGGCGTGGTGCTCTGCACATCCGCCGCGTACATCCTCATCAACCTGCTGGTCGACGTGGCGTATTCGGTCATCGACCCGCGCATCCGGCTCGGAGGTGCCCGGTGACGACAGCAGTGCTCACCACGCTGGGGCGGATACGTTCCGCGAGCGCGGGCAGCGGCAAGCTGCGCGCCCTGCGCAAGAACCGGCTCGCCATGACCGGCGGCATCATCGCCGCCGTGTTCGTCCTCGCGGCGCTCCTCGCGCCACTGGTCGCGCCCTACGATCCCGCGCGCCCCGACTTCGCCAACGCCCTTGCCGCGCCCGGCTGGTCGCACTGGCTCGGCACCGACGACCTCGGCCGCGACCAGCTCTCCCGCGTCGTGTACGGGGCGCGGGCGTCCATGCAGGTGGGCGTGTTGGCGGTGGCGCTCGCTTTCGTCGTCGGCGTACCCCTCGGGCTGCTCGCCGGCTACTACGGCAAGTTCACCGACAGCGTCGTCTCGCGGCTCACCGACACGATGCTGGCCTTCCCCTTCCTGGTCCTTGCCGTCGGGCTCGCCGCCGTGCTCGGCCCCTCGCTCACCAACGCGACCATCGCCATCGGGATCTCGCAGATCCCGGCCGTCATCCGCATCACCCGCGCGGAGACACTGCGGCTGCGACACGTCGACTACGTGGCGGCCGCCGTCGCCAACGGAGGCGGCGACGCCACCGTGCTCTTCCGGCACATCCTGCCCAACGCCACGTCCGCGCTGACCGTCCAGGCGACCGTCGGCATCCCCGCCGCGATCATCGGTGAGGCGCTGCTCAGCTTCCTCGGCCTCGGCGTGCAGCCACCGGACGCGTCGCTCGGCGTGATGCTCTCCGGCGCCCAGTCCTTCCTCGCGCCCGCGCCGTGGATGGCGGTCTTCCCCGGACTCGCCGTAGTCGCGGCCACCCTGGCGTTCAATCTGCTCGGCGACGGCCTGCGGGACGTCCTCGACCCCCGAGGAGCCACCCGATGACCGAGCCCGTACTGAGTGTGCGCGACCTGTCCGTCTCCTTCCGCTCGGACACCCGCACCGTGCACGCCGTCGACCATCTGTCGTACGACGTCGCACCGGGCGAAGTGCTCGCGGTGGTAGGCGAGTCGGGATGCGGCAAGTCCGTCACGGCGATGGCCGTGATGGGGCTCCTGCCGCCCACCGCGCACATCGAGGGGTCGATCAGGCTCGGCGGGGCCGAGATCGCGGGCGCGAGCGAGAAGGAGCTCGGGAGGGTCCGCGGCAAGGACATCGCGATGATCTTCCAGGAGCCGATGACCTCGCTGAACCCGGTCCTGACCATCGGCCGGCAGATAGGAGAGGTGCTCAGGCGCCACCAGGGCCTGTCGAAGAAGGAGGCACGCGCGCGTGCCGTGGAACTCCTCGACCTGGTGGGCATCCCCGCCCCCGCCCAGCGTGTCGACGAGTACCCGCATCAGCTCAGCGGCGGCATGCGGCAGCGCGTCATGATTGCCATCGCGGTCGCCTGCGACCCGTCCGTACTGATCGCCGACGAGCCGACCACCGCGCTCGACGTCACCGTCCAGGCGGGCATCCTCGAAGTCCTGCAGTCCCTGCGCGAACGGCTCGGCACCGCGATCGTGCTGATCACCCACGACCTGGGCGTGGTGGCCGACGCCGCCGACCGCGTCCTGGTCATGTACGCGGGCCGCCCCGTCGAACAGGCCCCGGTGCACGAGCTGTTCGCCGAACCGCGCCATCCCTACACCCGCGGTCTGCTCGGCGCGGTCCTGCGCCCCGGCGGTGAGGGCAAGCGGCGCCTGCCGGAGATACCCGGCCTGGTGCCGAGCCTCGACGCGCAGCCGGACGCCTGCACCTTCGCCCCGCGCTGCGCCCACGCCGACGACCGGTGCACGACGAGCAGGCCGGGCTTCAAGGCCGTCTCCCTGGACGCCGGAGCCGATGCCGTACACCGGGCGGCCTGCTGGCACCCGCAGGAGAGCCCCGCGCTCACGCCCACCACCACCCAGGAGGCCGGACAGTGACCCCGACACCCGTTCTTGAACTGACCCGTCTGGAGCGGCACTTCGCGGGTAGCGGTGGCATCGTGCGCGCCGCCGACGGTGTCACGCTCACCGTCGGCAAGGGTGAAGTCGTGGGACTCGTAGGGGAGTCGGGGAGCGGCAAGTCGACGGTGGGGCGGTGTGCCGTACGGCTCGACGAGCCCACCGGTGGCACCGTCCGCATCAACGGCACGGATGTGACCCGCCTTTCGCGGCGCGCCCTGCGGCCCCTGCGCAAGGACTTCCACCTCGTCTTCCAGGACCCCTCCTCCTCGCTCGACCCGCGCATGACCGTCGGGCAGATCATCGCCGAACCCCTGCGCCTGCACGGCATCGCCAAGAAGGACGCGGCACGCGCGCGCGTGGCGGAACTCCTCGCCCAGGTCGGCCTGCGCCCCGAGCACGCCGACCGGCATCCGCACGAACTCTCCGGCGGGCAGCGCCAGCGCATCTCCATCGCCCGCGCTCTCTCCGTCGAGCCGGACCTCCTGGTGGCCGACGAGCCCACCTCCGCCCTCGACGTCTCCGTCCAGGCCTCGGTCCTCAACCTCCTCGCCGATCTGCAGCGGGACCGCGGTTTCGGGTGCCTGTTCATCACGCACGACCTGGCCGCCGTGGAGTTCCTCGCCGACCGCATCGCGGTCATGTACCTCGGCCAGATCGTCGAACAGGCACCGACCGCCGAGCTGTTCGCCGCCCCCAAACACCCCTACACGCAGGCCCTGCTCTCCGCCGCGCCCGTGCCCGACCCGGCGCTGCAGCGCACCCGCGAGCGCATCGTCCTCAGCGGCGAACTGCCGAGCCCGCTCGCCCCGCCGCCGGGGTGCCGTTTCCACACGCGCTGCCCGCTGGCCGTCGACCGCTGCCGGGTCGAGGTGCCCGAGCTGCGCGTGCTTCCCGGCGGCGAGGGATGTGAGGTCTCCTGCCACCTGGTCGCGGACGACGGCACGGCTCCGGACGCGGCCGCCGCGCCGACCCTACGTACGATCCCCAGTACCCGCACCGCACGCTAGGAGCAGCACTCGTGTTCACCACTAGGCCGACCCTCCAAGGCACCTTCGGCATGGTGTCCTCCACCCACTGGCTCGCCTCGCAGTCGGCGATGGCCGTCCTGGAGGACGGCGGCAACGCCTACGACGCGGCCGTCGCCGCGGGCTTCGTCCTGCACGTCGTCGAGCCGCACCTCAACGGCCCGGCGGGCGAGGTGCCGATCATCCTGGCGCCCGCCGAGAGCGAGGTGCGGGTCCTGTGCGGGCAGGGCGTCGCGCCCGCGGGCGCGACCGTGGACCACTACCGCTCGCTCGGCCTTGAGCTCGTGCCGGGCACGGGTCCGCTCGCCGCCGCCGTGCCGGGCGCCTTCGACGCGTGGATGGTGCTCCTGCGCGACCACGGGACCAAGTCCCTCGCCGATGTCCTCAAGTACGCCATCGGGTACGCCGAGGACGGGCACTCGCCCGTGGAGCGCGTCGGTGAGACCGTCGAGACGGTACGCGAACTCTTCGAGGCCGAATGGCCCTCGTCGGCCGAGGTGTACCTGCCCGGCGGTCACTCCCCGCGCCCCGGCGAACTCCTGCGCAACCCGGCGCTCGCCGCGACCTGGCGCCGCGTGATCGAGGAGGCGGGAGACGGCTCGCGCGTCGAGCAGATCGAGGCCGCGCGGAAGATCTGGAGCGAAGGGTTCATCGCCGAGGCGCTGATCCGCCAGGCGGCCATCCCCACGATGGACACCAGCGGATCCCGGCACACCGGCACGCTGACGGCCGCCGACCTCGCCGGATGGGAGGCGAGCTACGAGGCCCCGGCCACGTACGACTGGAACGGCTGGACCCTGTGCAAGGCGGGCGGCTGGAGCCAGGGCCCGGCCTTCCTCCAGCAGCTTGCCGTGCTCCCCTCCGCACTCGCGGACCTGCCCGCCTACGGCTCCGCCGACTACGTCCACCTGCTGATCGAGGGCTGCAAGCTCGCCATGGCGGACCGCGAGGCCTGGTACGGGGATGCGGAAGGCGCCGGCACGGTCCCTGTCGCCGACCTGCTGTCCTCGGAGTACAACGAGGAGCGGCGGACGCTCATCGGCGAGAAGGCGTCGCACGAGCTGCGCCCGGGAAGCCCCCGCGGGCGCACCGCGAAGATCTCCGAGCACGCACGCGCCGTGGCCGCGGGAGAGCCCGGCTTCGACGCGCTCGGCCTGCCCGGAGCGGGCGCCGGTGAGCCGACCGTCGCCAAGAGCGGTACCTCACCCGTGCCCGGCGAACCGGCCGTCTCCGCGGACGGCGCCACCCGCGGCGACACCTGCCACCTGGACATCGTCGACCGTTGGGGCAACATGGTCGCGGCCACGCCGAGCGGTGGCTGGCTGCAGTCCAACCCGGTCGTCCCCGAACTGGGCTTCCCGCTCGGTACCCGCCTCCAGATGGCGTGGATCGAGGAGGGGCTGCCCAACTCCCTGACGCCGGGCCGCCGTCCACGCACCACCCTGACACCGTCGCTCGCGCTCAAGGACGGCGTACCGGTGATGGCGTTCGGTACGCCCGGCGGCGATCAGCAGGACCAGTGGCAGGTGCACTTCTTCCTGGCGGTCGCGCTGCGCGGCTCCGTACGCGGAGGCCTCGACCTCCAGGGCGCCATCGACGCCCCGAACTGGCACAACGACAGCTTCCCCGGCTCCTTCTACCCGCGCGGCATGCGCCCCGGGAGCGTCACCGTCGAGTCCCGCATGGACGAGGCCGTCATCGAGGAGCTGCGGCGGCGCGGGCACGACGTGACGGTCGGTGAGCCCTGGTCGGAGGGGCGGCTGTGCGCGGTGGCGCGTGATCCGCGTACCGGGGTGCTCTCGGCGGCGGCCAACCCGCGCGGGATGCAGGGGTACGCGGTGGGGCGCTGACGCGCAGATGCCGAAGCGGGGTGTGCGACGCGTTCGCCGCACAC